>NZ_JBRKNV010000007.1:0-115788 GCF_053010305.1 Streptococcus sp. Z554 | reverse complement strand
TTGATTTGGCTAGCGTCAAGCGCTACACCGTTCAATTTAGCACTTGATGTGCCTGCGAATTCAAGAACGTCTACCAAGGTATCTGTTACTGCAAAGGCAGTCGCATCATTTGGTACACTTGTCTTCACGTTGTATGTGAAGACTTCGTCACGGTTAGTAAGAGTTTCTGCCTCTTTACCGTTAACATCTTTCTTGATTCCTGGTTCTTCTGGACTTGGAGGAGTTACTGGAACTACGTTTGAGTCCTTAATGAAGCCTGGTTTGTTTGGAAGATCTGCCTTGTAAGCTGCCTTGTTAGGTACTTTAACTGACTTATCTTCTGTAATGTAATCTGACAAGTTAGCACCTGCCTTGATCTTAGCGTCGAATGTTAATTCAACTGCTTGACCAGCACCTGCTTTAACTTGTGCTTCTGTAAGGGTCAAGGTAATAGTTTGACCTTCTACCTTGATTTGGCTAGCGTCAAGCGCTACACCGTTCAATTTAGCACTTGATGTGCCTGCGAATTCAAGAACGTCTACCAAGGTATCTGTTACTGCAAAGGCAGTCGCATCGTTTGGTACACTTGTCTTCACGTTGTATGTGAAGACTTCGTCACGGTTAGCAAGAGTTTCTGCCTCTTTACCGTTAACATCTTTCTTGATTCCTGGCTCTTCTGGACTTGGAGGAGTTACTGGAACTACGTTTGAGTCCTTATGGTATTTCGGATTGTTGTCAATATCATAAGAAGCCGTGTTAGGGATTTCAGTCTTACCATCTTTGATGTAAGCTGAAAGGTTTGCGCCGTCTTTAATCTTAGCTTTGAAGCTTACTTCAATAGCTTTACCAGCGTCTGCTTTTACTGAAGCTTCAGTGAAGGCAACCTTGATCACTTGACCAGTGATAGTTACTGTTGCTTTAGCTCCAGCATCTTCGCCATCAATTTTCACTGTGGCAGAAGCATTTGCACCAACAAATTCTAAAACGTCTTTCAACTCATCTGTGATTTCGAATACACTAGCGTTCTCAGGCATAGTTGTCTTCAAATTATAAGTGAATTCTTCATCACGTTTAGCAAGATCGTAACGTTCAGCTCCATTTACATCTTTCTTAAGATCTGGAGTTGATGATGGTGGTGGTGTTACTGTAACAGGTTTAGATTCTTTCTTAGAATCTGGGTTGTCATTAATAATGAAGCTTGCAGTATTTGGTACTAGAGGTTTGTCTCCAGCTGGATTAGGGTATGCTGCAAGGAGTTCGTCATAAGAAACGCCTTCTTTGACTTTAGCTTTGAAGCTGATATGAACTGCTTTACCAGCATATTTAGCTACTTGGTCTTTGTCAAAGGTTACAGATAATTTTTGACCTTCAGTTTTCACAGTTAGGTCGGTTACTTCTTGGCCGTCAACTTCTACAGTCGCGTTACCATCGAAGGTTAATTCTTTCACAAGTTCGTCAGAAACTTCAAACTTATCAGCAACTTCAGGAACTTTAGTGTCGACTGTATAAGTAAAGCTTTCGCTTAGTTTATTCAAGTCAGCGTGTTCTTGATCGTTAACTTTCTTAGTGATTGGTGGAGGAGTTACCGTTACTGGTTTAGTTTCCTTCTCACCTTTCTGATCGCTCTTGTTAGTGTATGTAATTTTGGCTGTGTTATCAATTGCTTCTGCAGTTGAATCTTTCTTCACTTTAGCCTTGATTACAAGTTCAACTTCTTTATCAGCGTAATCACCAGCATCCGCAAAGTCCTTCATAGTAGCAGTTACTGTTTGACCATTTACAGCTACAGTGTAGAATTTACTTGCGTCTCCCTTGATGCTTGCTTCAAGAACTTGAAGGTTGTCATCCAAGGTATCAGTGATTTCGTATGATTTGAATGAAGTGATGTCGTTTGGCAATTTAGCCTTAACGTTGTAAGTGAATTCTGTTTCTGCTCCGATAACTGCTGTATCAAGCGTTTCATTGATCTTCTTCTTAACAGTTGGATCTGAAGGAGGAGTTACCGTTACCGGTTTAGTCTCTTTCTCACCGCTGTTGTCGTTCTTATCAGTGTAGCTGATTGTCGCAGTATTTGGAATGTTAACGCGAGTTACACCGTCATTGATCTTAGCAGGAATTTCAAGTTCAACTTCTTGACCTGCAAGAGCAGATGCATTCGCGAAATCTTTCATAGTAGCAGTTACTGTTTGTCCTTCAACTTTAATATCGAAGAAGTCAGCAGCTGCACCCTTCATGATAGGTGCTTTACCACCTTCATTGATTACAGACAATTCATTTTCCAAAGTATCAGTGATTACAAATTTCTTGTAAGATGTGATATCTGTTGGAAGTTTTGTCTTGATGTTGTATTTGTATTCTTCCCCTGTTGGAATATCCAAGTGATCAAGTGTTTCGTTGATCTTCTTAGTTACAGGTGGAGGAGTCACAGTAACAGGTTTAGATTCGATATCTTTATCCACATTGTTTTCATTTGTAAATGAAATACTTGCTTTGTTATCGATAACTTTACCTGTAACACCATTTTTAACTTTTGCAGGAATTACCAATTCAACTGTAGTGTATTTAGCAAGGTCTGCAAATTTTCCATCTTTCACAGTTGCAGTAACAGTTTGACCGTTCTTTTCTACCGTGAAGAGGTCAGCAGCATCACCTTTAATAGAAGCTTCACCATCGAATTCCAAGTCATTATCAAGGGTATCGCTGATTACAAACTTCTTATAAGAAGCAACGTCTGCAGGGATGTTTGTAGTGATGTTGTAAGTGTAAGGTTGTCCATCAAATGTTTGGAATTCTTCCAAGCTTTCATTGATCTTCTTAGTTACAGAAGGCTCTTTTGGTTTTGGTGGAGTAACCGTTACTTTGTTAGATGTTTTCTTGATATCGTTCAAGGCAACATCAGCCGTGTTAGGTACTTTAATTTGACCACTTTCATCTTTATATTGAGAAAGGTCAGCACCCGGACGGATTTTAGCGTCGAAAGTCAATTCAACATATTGGATGTCTTTCTTCTTACCACGAGTTACGCGACGAGAAATTTTATTAAGAGCATCTTTGTCTAATGTAAGTGAAACAGTCTGACCTTCAACTTTGATTCCATCTGTCAAATCACTGTTTTCTTTTCCACCTACAGTTACGTTTACAGTACCTTCTTGGATTTCCAATTCAGGTACTACTGTATCGGTAATGCTAAAGCTGTCAGCAATACCTGGCCATGGAACAGATACCTTGTACTTGAAGACTTGGTCTTCTGTATCAAGATCTTCGTGTTCCTTGTCGTTTACTTTCTTCTCAATCTCTGTATCAACCGGTGGTTTAACATAGACAGAGTTTGAACGACGGATGGTGCTTGGTTTGTCAGGTGTTTTCTCATGCTTGCTTGGCTCAGGTGTGTCATCTTCACCATTCCACATGATATTACCTTGGTTTAATAAACCATAGCCACTATTTAGTTGAAGGATGTCAATGTAGTCCTTGCTTGCTTGATTATTACGGTATTGTTCTTTCAATTTAACCGTAATCGTCATTTGAGCTTTCTTAAGAACCAAGTAGTTATAGCTACCAGCAATGCTTGGCACGTCAGCGACAACGACGTCACGTTCATTTCCTTCATCGTCTGTTTGTTTTACGAGACGAGTCACGATTGGACCCTCAGGACCAGTAGCAGAGTGACCTACGACTTCCAAACGGTGGTCAATAGGGTCAGTCAACATAACGTTTTTCTTAAATTCATAAGGAACGTTGTTGAAGTTGTAATCTACTGTATAAGTAAATGTCTCGTCTTTCGCAGACAAGTTTGCAGCATATGATGGTTTTTTGCTCAATTGAAGTGGATCTTCAATAGTACCAGTGTCATTACTTGCATCTGCATCGACAATTTTCTTGGTAGCACTTGGGTAACAGTATTCAAGTTTTTGAACTTCTACTTCTTCATTGTGACCACCGATTTTTTGAGTTTCAAAGTCACCGACTTTAAACGTACCTGTCAATTCAGGAACTGGAACTTTTTCCTTAGCTGGTTTATAGTCAGCTGGAGGATCTTGTTCATCGTCTTCGTCTAATTGTTCAGCGTGAGCTTCTTTACTCAAGTCATAGTCAAAGTCGTTCTTACCAGGGTTGAAGACACTTTCTGGTACAGAGATCGTAACATTGTCACCATCCTGTTCAATCTTACCCCGGATTTCCTTGGCAGGATCTTTCACTTCAGACACAATTGTCTTACCGTTGATACGAACAGCATCGACCTTGTAACCAGGAGTAACAGCAAATTGTCCCTTGATGTCTTCCTTAACGAGAGCGGCACCTACAGATTCCAATACACGAGATGAGAATTTTTCGATGTCGTTCTGCTCATTAACATAGAAGGAAACGTCCTTACCATTGATGGTTTTGTTTGGAGAAGCCATGCCTTCCAATGCTTCGTGGAAGATTGTTTGAAGTGGACGATTGTCTCCGATGTCGAAGTAATTGCCGAAACCATTTGTGTAGACATCATAGTACTGGTTCTTATCATTGTTAAACAGTGGTAAGTCTTCCCAGAAACCTACAACTACAGTTCCGTTTGGCCCAACCACTCCTTTAAGAGTGTTCCCAGCATCTTTCACTTCGTTAACACGGCTGATGATATCTTGGGAAGCCTCAGAAAGTTGGTTATAGTTCCATTTTCGTTTAAGAATCTCATTACGAGGGCCACTATAGTCAATTCGAACCTTACCATCAGCATCACGTTTACCATTGGCAACACCATCGGTAATCAAGAGGAAGACGGTCTTGCGCTCATTAGCCATGCTACCTTTATTAGCGTTATACTGTGCGATAGCGTCTTCGATGGCTGGAACTGTTGGAGTCCCTCCTGCTACGCTGATGTTGTCAATGAAGCTATGGATGGTGCTTTCATCTGATGTCAAGTTAGAAGACTTGTACTGATAGTCATACTTCTTACCCCAACCAGGATATACAGTTGGCTTACCTGTAAAGTCTTGGGTGTTATAATAGTTATATCCATCCACCCCTTGGAAGCTAGCCACCATAACACGGTCAGATGTATCTGGGTTGTCAGTCTTAACCAAACGAGGGTTGTTCTCGTCGTACTGTTCTTCTGTGACAAAAGTTGTCAGCTGTTTGAGGGCTTTTTTAACACTTGGAATAGTGTTAGAAAAAGATCCACTTGCATCCTGTAAGATAACCAAGTCGATTGGTTTTCTTGGTAGACTCCAGTTAATTTCTTCTGTCGTCTCTATTTTACGGCTACATCCACTTTGTGTGATTTTTGTTCTTTTCCCGACTTGTGTTGTTTCAATACCATCTGCTGAAGCCGTTCTTCCGAATAACATACTTGCAAATCCTAACGGAATAGATATGAACAAAATCATGAACAAAATGGAGACCTTTTTGATGAAATCTTTCATAATTTCTCGTTGAAATCTCAACAGATTTCTAATCCTCCTATTTTATTTAGTAGATATAAGCTAGTCTAGTAGTGCCTGTAACTCTCTTGCGAAATCGTCAGCAGTGGTGTGTTTTACCAATACATTCTTGACCTGCTGCTGTTTTGTCACAAGGTACATACTAGGTATGGTTTTAACCTGTAGTAGATCTGCGGCAGACTGACCTACGTCATAATAATACGGGAATGTATACTTTTGACTCTTGATATACTGATCAGCCTTCTCCTTTGTTTCTCTACCTGGTTCACTCATATTGAGCAGAACAAAATGAATTTGTTCCCCATACTTCTCATACATCTGCTGGACTATGGGTAGTTGTTTCTGGCAATCCGGACACCAACTAGCCCACTCGACAACTAACATAGGTTTATCATAGAATTCCGAACTTGCAATCAAATTACCGTCTTGAGTGGTCATTTTAAATTCTGGAAGTTGTTGACCTCTTAGACTCAAAGCAGTATTGTTCTCATCACTCGAAGTTGATTGCTGAACCGATGACTCGCCTACATCTCCATCCTTAACGGGTCTCGTGTAATAAATTAGACCCGCCGTTAAACTGATGATGACTCCCACCGTTAAAAACGGAAGCCACCACTTGTCTTTTTGCATTGTATCTCCTTTCTATTATTGTAGGATTGTGAGTTGGATTTTGCATATATATTATATGAAACGGTTTGCACTAAAACCCGGACTCCTCCTCATCATTTGTAATTCTACCATGAATTTTGAGTTATTTCAAGTAAAATTATCCCATAAATTTTAAAATTTATTATAAAAGAAATTTGAGTATCAAATAACCTGTTTTAATAAGCGACATAAGACGTTCTTAACATGTCTCTATCCCCCATAAAATAAGTTTTTTTCTATCTAACTATCTCTTTGTTAGATTGCAGGAATTTTCTAAATTTTCATCTATATAAACTGATTAATCCTTGGTCGAAATCTATATGTTATTTATATTAAATTTTAAGCCAAAATATTGTTTATAGCAGCAACAAAAAAGATTGTCCTAACGGACAATCCCTATAATAGTTTAGTATAAATCGAGGTAATTATCAATTTCCCATTGCGATACAAAGGTTGCGTAACTTGCCCATTCGATTCGTTTAGCTTCAAGGAAGCTAGTGTAGATGTGCTCACCCAGTGCCGCTTTAACCACTTCGTCTTCTGTCAAAGCTTTCAAAGCGTTGTGAAGCGTTGATGGAAGGTCTGTAATTCCAGCTTCTTTACGTTCTTCAGCAGTCATGATGTAGATATTTTCTTCAATTGGTGCTGGAGCTTCGGTTTTGTTCTCAATACCGTGCAAACCAACTTCCAAGAGAACAGCCATAGCGATGTATGGGTTAGCCATTGGATCTACGGAACGTAGTTCCAAACGAGTTCCCATTCCACGAGTAGCAGGAACGCGTACTAACGGAGAACGGTTACGACCTGCCCAAGCAATATAAACAGGTGCTTCATAACCTGGAACCAAACGTTTGTATGAGTTAACGGTTGGGTTCATGATCGCTGTGTAGTTGTAGGCATGCTTAATCAAACCACCGAGGAAGTGGTAGGCTGTTTCTGACAACTGCATTCCTTTTGGATCATTTGGATCAAAGAAGGCATTGTTTCCTTCCGCATCAAACAAGGACATATTGCAGTGCATCCCTGAACCAGCGATACCAAATTTTGGTTTAGCCATAAAGGTTGCATACAAACCATGTTTACGAGCAATGGTTTTTACAACGAGTTTAAAGATTTGAATCTTATCACAAGCACGAAGAACTTCATCGTATTTAAAGTCAATCTCATGTTGACCTACGGCAACTTCGTGGTGACTGGCTTCTACTTCAAATCCCATCTTGGTCAAGACGTTCACAATCTCACGACGTGTATTGTCCGCAAGGTCTGTAGGCGCTAAGTCAAAGTAACCACCCTTGTCATTTACCTCAAGAGTTGGATCTCCGTTTTCATCCAATTTAAATAGGAAGAATTCTGGTTCTGGACCAAGGTTGAAAGATTTGAATCCAACTTTCTCCATGTGATGAAGAGCTCGTTTAAGGTTGCTTCGAGGATCTCCAGCAAATGGCTCTCCTTCCGTTGTATAGACATCACAGATCAATCCTGCGACACTACCGTTCTCATCTCCCCAAGGGAAGACAGTCCATGTGTCCAGGTCAGGGTACAAGTACATATCTGATTCATTGATACGAACAAACCCTTCAATAGAAGATCCATCAAACATAGCCTTGTTTGACAAGACCTTGTCTAGTTGTTCATCTGTAGCAGGAATTTCGACGTTTTTCATTGTTCCCAAAATATCTGAAAACATGAGGCGGATAAAGGTTACATTTTTTTCCTTAACTTCACGACGAATATCTGCAGCTGTGATTGGCATGTTTTTTCTCCTTATATATGACGACTAGCGGTGCCTAACCGCGACCAAAAGGTGATTGTTGAGAAGCAAAGCGACTTTGTTGAAGAACTTCATTTCGAAGAGCTCGGCGAACCTCAGTTTGACTGACTGGTTTCTTAGCTTTCGCCTCACGTTCGGCATACTTT
Organism: Streptococcus sp. Z554; assembly: GCF_053010305.1. Taxonomy (NCBI): domain Bacteria; kingdom Bacillati; phylum Bacillota; class Bacilli; order Lactobacillales; family Streptococcaceae; genus Streptococcus; species Streptococcus sp. Z554. The sequence goes on along the minus strand of NZ_JBRKNV010000007.1, from coordinate 107,821 downwards.
TTCTTGATGGCAGCAATGTTCAGACCTTCAGAGATATAGTCCTTAATCTCAAGCAATCGATCCATATCATTTAAAGAATACATCCGGCGATTACCTTCGTTTCGATCAGGTTTTATCAACTCTTGATCTTCATAATAACGAATTTGACGCGCTGAAAGATCGGTCAACTTCATAACACTACCAATGGGGAAAACTGCCATATTGCGACGAAATTCTTTTTCCTTCATGTGCACTTCCTCTTCTTTCTGTCTATTATAGTCTAAAAAAAATCAATCGTCAATTGTTTATGTCATATCTTGTGACATAATTTTATTTTTTCTGTAAAAGGCTCCGTAAACGATTGATATCGTAATTGACTAGAATTGCCACGAAAACACCCATAAATGTTTCAAATACACGAGCAAACACGTACAAAACGGTCTCACCAGTTGAAATTGATAGGGTAATAATCAACATAGCTGCAACTCCCCCAATGACCCCTGACTTGTTGTTCATAGCAACATTTGTCATAATGGTTAACATGGTGCAAATCGGGACAACAAGGAGGGTTACCCAGAAGGCGCCGTGAAAAAGATTATTTAAGAGAAAGAAAATCAAGGCATAAAAACCACCGATACTATTTCCTAGAATACGTGATGTCCCAAAGTGAACACTCTTATCAAAGTCTTCTCTTAAACTAAAAACGGCTGTAAGAGCTCCGATTTGAAGCCCTTTCCATCCAAAAAAACCAAAAATCAAAAGGACTAAAAAAACAGCGATTCCTGTTTTGAAGGTTCGCATGCCTAATTTAAACTTAGATTTATCAAATGTATATTTTTTAAAATAACTCATAATCTCATCTTTCTTTTCTCCATTTTACCATAATTTTACTTTTTTGAGAAAAGGATTCATCAATTAAAGATAATAGGAAATAAAAAGAGAAGGAGCTAAGTCTTTCTCTCTTTATTTCAATATTTTCTTTTAGAACAAGTACATAAAAGCTAAAGTTAGGAGACTTGCAAGTAAACCAACTCCCCAGAAGAAGAAATCGACTTTCCACTCACTCCAAGCTTGACCTTTTCCTGTAAAACCACCTAGTTCAAAATGGTGATGAACTGGTGTCATCCGGAAGATACGTTTTCCGCCAGTCAACTTAAAGTAGGTAACTTGCATCATAACAGATGTTGTTTCAAAAACATACACTATACCAATCAGGAGTAGCGTCCATTCTTGGTGCAGTGCCATAGAAATAGCAGCCAACATCCCTCCAAGAGCAAGACTTCCCACATCTCCCATAAATACTTTAGCAGGCTTATGGTTATAGACAAAGAAACCAAGAAGACCACCAATCATGGCAAGAATTACTAGGAGAATATCCAATTGGTTTTGAACATAAGCAATGACTCCATAGGCAGATAGGCTAATCACTACTGAGATACTTGCCAAGCCATCAATTCCGTCAGTCAAGTTAACAGCATTTGAAAAACCAACTAACCAGAAGAGAGCAAAGAAAATGTAAAGAACGCCTAAGTGCAATGGATAACCAAATACATTTAAGACATCCCCTCCTCTTTCATAAAAGAGATAGAAGATAACTCCTCCTACTAATTGAAGCAAGAGCTTTTGTTTAGGATTGAGCCCTTCATTGATTTTACGAAAAACCTTGAGAAAGTCATCTAAAAAACCTACCAATCCATATAGTAGCAAGATGAAGAGAATCATCCCTACATTGTTGGTCAATTGATTGGTTAAAAGTGCAAAGATAAAGCTGACTAAAACACCTACTATAAGGAAAACAATTCCACCCATTGTTGGTGTTCCAGCTTTTGCTTGATGCTGTTTCACATCCTCGTGCATCTGCTGACCAGTGATTTGTGCTTTACGGTAAAAACGGATAAAAGCTGGAATTCCTACCACTGTAAGAACAAAAGTAAGGATTCCAGGAAAGATAGAAACTAGCATTCTAATCTCCTAAAGTTATTTTTATTTTCTGTATATTTTTTAAAGCTGTATTGGTACGAACACTTTGTTTTTTTACAGTTTCTCCTGTACCTTCAAATTCAACTTCGATATCCAGCCATTTTGCAAAAGTTTCGACATTCTTCTTAGACCATCCGTACAAATCAGGCATTTCTTCTACCTTATCAGAAAGGAGTAAGATCTGCTCATTTGCGTCTAGATTGCTTCCTTCTGCCGCTGAACTTTCTTTGATTTTCGTTCCTGAACCGATAACGATTGGTTGAACAAGGTTACGTCGTAGTTCTTCTGCCAAATCTCCAGGGCTATAGTCTTTTGTCGAAGGCATAGCATAGTTAGTCGTAGTGGTAACCTGATCCAGACTTTTAGCAGTTGATTGAAGATTGAGAGATTCTTTCATCGCAGAAGCACGCTCCAAGATAGGGTTGGCGAACTCACCCAACTGAATCCCAGAATAATGCTGAGGTTGTTGAACTGTTACATAGAGGATGAAATCGGGATTTTCAGAAGGATGCATGGTTACTACAGAAAAGATATGATTGGTTTCCCCAACTAAGTATCCTCCATTTTGCTCATCAGCAATCTGAGCTGTTCCTGATTTCAGGGCAACATTTTGCCCCGGAACAGTTACAGTTGGCTTGCCTGTGCTGTGGTTATACATGGTTCCATAAACCGGATCCGTCCCTACCAAAATCATATTAGTCCGAGTTAGACTAGCTGCATCTTTAGAAACAGGATTTCCCACAATTTCTTTTTGAGATTTCCGAGCAGTTTGATCATTTGGATCATATAAAGCACTGATAAATTTAGGCTCTAGCATAACTCCATCATTAGCAATAGCTGTAAAAGCTCTGAGCATTTGCACATGAGTTACAGAAATACCCTGACCGAAGGAACTCATGGCAATATTGACAATATTGTCATCAGGCAATTGTCCACCATACTCATTACTCATCCCAAATCTTGTTGGAATTCCGAATTTGAAACGATTGAGGTAATCCAACCAAGTTGCATCTCCCATCTTTTGCTCCAACAAGGTCATTCCGACATTACTAGAGTGGGCAAAACCTTGCAAGTATGTCATTATTCCACCACTCGTTAACCCAGCATTTACATCCCAGTCCTTGATGGTAACATCAGCAATTTTTAATTCGCTACTGTTGAAATATTCTCCTCCAGGGAAGGTATTATTGTCAATAGCGGCCGCCAGAGTCATTACCTTCATGGTTGATCCTGGTTCATAGTTACTTTGATACAGAAAATCACGCCAAACAAAGTTCTCTGTAATCCCTTCTTTGGTATCAGCATCAAAGGTTGGTCTTTGAGTTGTAGCCAGAATTTCTCCTGTCTTGGCGCTGACCAAAGTCGCAGTCATATATTTCCCTTTTACTTTTTCTTGGAAGGCATCCATTTGACTTTCCATGAAAGATTGTAAAGGACTAGATAGGGTTGTATAGACGTCTTTCCCGTTTACGATCTGTTGAGTAACTTGCTCAGTCCCTGGAACAATATTCCCTAGACGGTCTTTTTCATAGGTGATAATTCCATCTGTTCCTGCTAATAAGCTATTCAAGGAACTCTCAACACCAGATGTCCCAACAAGACTTTTTGAGCCATCCTCGTTTTCATGCAGCTGAGCTAAGCCAATGAAAGGCGATGCGAATTTCCCATTTGGATAGCTTCGATTTGGGCTAGTTGTAAAATCGACTCCCGCAACCTTAGCTGTCTCCAAGTCTTTTTTGATAGACATCATATTGGCATAAGTAATACCATTTCCCTTGACACCGAAGGAAACTTGCTTCAGATTAGGTTGAGAAAGTTGTTCCTTGACGTAGGATTCCTCCATATCTAGATACTTATGGAAGACTTCCGCAACTTTATTATACTGGGATTCCTCTACATAAAGAATTTTCCCATTTGCAGATTTGTATTCCTTATCGATAATCGCATAGACATTGTATGATGTCGCATCTTCTGCTATCGGTGTTCCATTACGGTCATAAATCGTCCCTCTTTTAGCAGGAACTGTTCGAGTTGTTTGGTGGACCCTCTTTGCTTCTTTAACGAGGTCAACACCAAATTTTGAGCCTGTACCAATAATTACCGCAAAGTTAACCAAAAAAACAGCAAAGAGAAAGATGGCCAAAAGGCTCAGATTCTTTCCCACTAGTCTGCGGTTTTCCATTGGAGTTTTACGATTTTTAATGGCAAAGCGTATAATTCTTTCTTTCCAGTTTTTCATTTACTACTCCGCCGATCGGATATTTTCATTATTCAATTGCAGGTCTTGTGAGTCTGCAATTCCGGTCAAACGTTCTGATCGGATCAATTCATTAACTTCTTGTTTCGCATCATCCAGCTCTGTCTTTTTCTCCTCAATCTGTGTATTGAGAGTCGTCAAATCCCTTTGAATCTGCAAAAGCTTAGTCTGCATATAAACAACACTGACTGCCAAGACAAGGGCTGTGATAGCAATTGAAAGGTAAAAGGCCTTTTCAACACGTGAAAATTTTTTAATACGAGCTTGTAGCAATTGGCTCGTTGTTCCTCTGATTTCTGCCATTATTTCCTCTTACTTGTGAATTTTTTTTGCCACTCGAAGCTTGGCTGAGTGGGAACGATTATTGGCTTCCAATTCTTCCTTGCTTGGTAAAATCGGTTTCCGAGATACCAATTCCATTTTGGGCTTGAGATCGTCTGGGATGAAAGGCAAACCTTTAGGAACTTCAACTGTGGAAGCTTCCTTAAATAGTTGCTTGGTCAAACGATCTTCCAGCGAATGGAAGGTAATCACTGAGATTCTACCATCTAGAGCCAGCATCTCCATAGCTTGCTGAATAGACTCATCAGCTGCTCCCAACTCATCGTTAACTTCAATACGAATGGCCTGGAAAATCTGCTTGGCCGGATGACCTTTTTTCTTAAGTTCCTTAGCAGGCTTGGCTGATTTGATAATCTCTGCTAATTCGGTTGTTGTCTCGATTGGCTTCACTTGACGTGCTTGTTCAATTTTTCGCGCAATCTGTTTAGAAAACTTGTCTTCTCCATATTTGAAAAAGATTCGTACCAAATCATGGTAGTCGTAGTGATTAACTACTTCATAAGCAGTCAAACTAGCTTCTTGATTCATTCGCATATCTAGTGGCGCATCTTTTTTATAAGAAAAACCACGCTCACGTTGATCTAACTGCGGACTAGAGACCCCTAAGTCATAACAAATTCCATCAATCTCTGTCACGCCTAAGTCATTTAAGCGTTCCTTCAAATGACGGAAATTATCCTTGACAAAAGTGACCATTCCCTTTTCGATATAGGGCGCTAAACGTTTTTGCGCGTTGTCAATGGCGTTTTGATCTTGGTCAAAGGCATACAAATGCCCTTTCTCGCTTAACTTACTTAATAAATACTCGCTGTGTCCTGCTCCACCTAAGGTTGCATCAACGTAAATACCATCAGGTTTTACATCTAGCATATCAATGGTCTCATGGAGCATGACTGTTACATGATGAAATTCTTTTGTCATATCTTATCTATTTTACCACAAATCCGACTAGCTTGCACCCACTAAAGCAAAAACATTCCACTGCGTCTTTATTCTTTATATTCAGCAGACGACTCAGCAACTTAGGGGAAGTTTAAGTGTTGTAGCTATCTCAGAACCTAAGATATACTCATTTCATTTCTTAAGAGAAACCACACAAATAGATATTTCTCTATTCAGATGAAAAAGCTGAGTTAATATGGAGAGAGAATATATCTTAGACTATAATACTCCATTACTAATTTTAAAATTATCTACTTTAATCACTCCAACACTTTAAAAATCCTAATTAAATTTCAGTATTAACTGTCCTATTATTTGTTCTGACCATTTCTCTGACTGTCTGGCGTTGTTCATCAGTGAGACCCAATTTTAGTAGTTGTTTTTCAATACTAAATTCTGAGGTATTGTATTTCTTATCATACATCTCTAATAGTTTAGTACGAAGAATAGGCTCGCTAATTAAATGAATTTCTTTTAATAGTTCTTCTTCAGTTCCTTCCAGCTCCTCTTCTCCATTAAGTCTTTCAATCATAGAATTAATCTTCGCTAAGGCAAAATCACCATAAATATTATCAATCAAATTTTCCTTCATGATTTCTTGGATATTCTTTGCAAAAGTATTTTGTAAAACTTTTCCTTCTGAATATCCCATTTCTTGATTTTTTTCAATCATAATCACATTTCCTGGTTTAATATCAGATAACATATAGGGAGAGTGGGTTGTAAAGGAGAGTTGAATCTTTCTTCCCTTTCCCTCGGATTCCAAAATTTCAGAAAGACTATTAATCAAAATTTTAATTAATCTCCTAGACCATTCTAGATGCATTCCTGTTTCTAATTCATCAACTAGCAGTATAATATCCCCAGAATTTTCTTCATCCATAGATAGATACGTATAAAGTTGTGAAAATATTTCAATTAAGTTCCCTTCCCCAGTTGACATATGATAATTAGGAGTCTCTTTTATCAAATTATAATTATTAAAGTTTTCATTTAAACTATAACATAAATCACACATTAGTCCTTTTGATTTTGTATACTGGAATAGTTTGTCATTAAGTTTCTCAAATAAAGATCTATTATTATTGACGTATTTTAACAAAATTGAAGAAGAACTACTATCAACTAAAGAACCATTTTCTCGGATTTCTATAAAAATGTTAACAATAGTAATTATTGATTCAACATACTCTTTTCTAATTTTCCTTGTTTTATCCTTTACTTCATTTTTGTCTAATTCTTCTACCATCTCTAAAAGTAGATTAATTCCAAAATTCTCATAATCAGAAACATCTTCCGTTAAATATTTTGCACACTTAGACACTATAGATTCAGATAATAGTTTCTTTATAAATTCATCTTCTTCATAAAAAATATTATGTATGGACTTATATATAAAAAAACCTACGGCATTTATCCCTCTCGGAATTGAGTTAGTATAATCTTTTAAACCATAAAGTTCAATCTCTAATGAACAAGACAAAACTGAACTAATAATTTTACGATCCTTTAACCACAGATATGATTTTATAAACATTGCCAATCCTTCTTGATTCAATGTTGTATGATATCCAATAGTTCCTCCTCCCTTATTTAGCAAATTAACGTATAGGATCTTTTGAGGCTCATAATTATATTCTAGAAGATAATTAAAACTCCTATTCTGATTACCATCAGTATCAACAAATAGATTATTGGAAGAAATATTAAATCTAACTCGATCTTCCTGTTTCCCTAGTTCAAAAAGGGATAAATATTGATTATCAGGGTCTTGTTCGTATTTATATGGTGAGTGGCTACTAATTATGTTTAAAATCGTTGTCTTTCCAGTCCCATTTATCCCAACTATTGGTGAAATATTATAAATAGACTCTCCATAAAAGTTTTCAATATAGTCTGGATTTTTATCAATTTTTAATTCATTCGTTTCAAAATCAAAATTTACTTTATATTCGTCTGAAAAATTAAAAATCTGATTCTTAAAAAGCTTATCGTACTGTTTAATCACCAAAGCAATTAATTTCATTCTTCTTCCCCTACTAGTCCAATTTCTTTGCTGATATCTGTAACCATTTTTGAAAGTGGTCTTTTCCCATAATTTTCTTTGTCTGTGTAGTGACCTGTTATAAAGCGATTCACTTCAGTCTTGCTCAATTCAAGATTTGTTTGATTTAAGATTTCTGCCAAACCTTTTCTATAACTATCTGTATATACTTCTTTTTTCCAAATCAATTCATTGACTACATCAATGTGGCTTTGATATAGCTCCTCTATACCCAAAATACGAATCCCATTTTTAAAGTCTGGATTACGAGAATCAATTTTTATTTCAATCTTATCAGTAGACTTTGGAATGTATGTAAACTTTACATCATCGAATGGAAAACTGCTATCATAAGGACTATGTTTTAAATCCTTATTTAATTTCACATGATTGCAACTATAGCAACTAGGGATTAAATTATAAAATGAAACAGCAAACAGCGGATAGCTGTCTTTTGGAAAAAAATGGTCTAGTTGAGCAGTATTTACTACTTTAGTCTGACCGTTAATTTCTTGTTTGCAACCCGGACATTCTTTTTCAGTCCCATCAATTACCAATAACTCTTGATTACAGTTATTACATTGAAGAAATTTATATGTTGAACTTATATAATTACGATTACAATACGGGCATACCGAAACGTTTTTTAAATCAATTATTTTCTTTCTCAGTTCAGAATCAATCTTGTCGTAGGATTTTTTTAGATACTCTGCTAATCTAGGTTTTTCATCTACGAAATTATCCAAGAATTCTTTAATATTCTCTAAAAATGAATACTCACCAGTCATTATCTTTAGAAAAGCATCTTCTTCACTTGCTAGTTCTTGTACATTGCTGGCTACCCAACTATTTAAATCATTTTTAAATTCAGGATAATTTCGAAAATTCATTTTTTTATATAATTCTAAGCAAATTTTTTCAACTTCAAACGGATTTGATTTTTCTATAGGTATCATAACTGATTTTCCATTCTATCACAATAGACTGTTCGCAAAATCTTGATTGACATGTTAATCATTGGTTTTTGCTAAGGATTCTGCAATTCTGCTTCTAAGGATATCACATTGCCATAATTACTGATAAAATTGCGATTTTATGGTTCATGATTTTCCTTCTGTTTGGTAATTTACTCTTTCTTCTGCAACCTGAGCTAGTTCTACACGCTCTTGGGGATTCAAGTGTTGATGAACTGCCTCTGCCACTGCTCTTGGTATACCAACTGCAACAATCTCGTCCACGCTAGCTTCCTTGATTTTTGTCAGAGATTTGAAATATTTCATCAAATTCTGCTTGCGTTTGGGACCTAAGCCTTCAATTCCATCCAATTGAGAAGAGAAGGAATTTTTCGAACGGAGTTGACGGTGGAATGTAATGGCAAAGCGGTGTACCTCATCCTGAATGCGTTGCAAGAGGAAAAATTCCTGAGAATTGCGAGACAACTCTACCACCTCAAGCGGATCTCCAAAGAGCAACTCATGAGTTTGGTGCTTGTCATTCTTTTGAAGACCTGCGATAGGGATATCCAAACCTAGTTCCTCTTGGATAACTTGCTTAGCAATATTTACCTGGCCTTGTCCCCCATCAATAACGATTAAGTCAGGCGGTGTCAGACCATCTCGTTGGACTCGGCCATAACGTCTGCGAATAACCTCTCGCATACTAGCATAGTCATCTGGTCCGACCACTGTCTTAATCTTATACTTACGGTAATCTTTCTTGCTAGGTTTTCCGTTGACAAAAACAACCATAGCAGAGACAGGACTAGTCCCCATGATATTAGAGTTATCAAAGGACTCGATACGAACTGGGGTCGGAATTTGTAAAAGTCGCCCAAGATTTTCAATAGCACCCTGGGTTTTCTCAACTGATTTTTCCAGCAGATTAAACTTCTGCTCTAGACTAACACGCGCATTTTTGATAGCGAGATTGACCAGTTGTTTTTTCTCACCTCTTTGTGGCTTGAGAATCTTGGTATCTACCAAGGCCTGGATAGCTTCTTCGTCAATGTCCTGAGGAATCAAAATTTCATTGGGAATCAGGTGAGATTTTTCTTGATAAAACTGTCCCACATAGGTCAAAAAATCCTCATCTGGATCATTATAATAAGGAAAGAGGTTGACATCACGCTCAATCAATTTGCCCTGACGGACAAAGAAGACCTGAACACACATCCAGCCCTTATCCACATAGTAACCAAAGACATCACGGTTTTGGAGATCCTTGGCCATAACTCTTTGCTTGGTACGAAGGGTCCCAATAGCCTGGATCAGATCACGGTATTCGGCTGCACGTTCAAACTCCATATTCTGAGCTGCCAAAGCCATCTTACTCTTGAGTTCATCGATGATTTTGTCATCCTGCCCCTTGAGAAAATCAGAAACTTCTTGAGACATAGCTTTAAAATAAGCTTCATCTTTATGACAAACCGTATGAGCCATACACTGGCCGATATGGTAATAAAAACAAACTTTTGAAGGAGGATTGGTACACTTGCGAAAAGGAAAAATCCGATCTAATAGCCGCTTGATTTCATTGGCTGCCCCCACATCCGGATAGGGACCAAAATAGAGACCTCCGTCTTTTTTGACCTGACGGGTGATAATCAAGCGAGGATAGCGCTCATTGGTGATTTTGATGAAAGGATAGGACTTATCATCCTTGAGCATAATATTGTACTTAGGCTTGTTTTCCTTGATGAGATTAATCTCCAAAAGGAGAGCCTCAATATTAGACTCTGTCACAATAAACTCAAAATCCACAATTTCAGATACTAAGGCTTCTGTCTTGGTATCGTGACTTCCACGAAAATACGACCGCACCCGATTGCGCAGATTTTTGGCCTTCCCTACATAGATGATCGTGCCGTTTTTATCTTTGTGAATGTAACAACCAGGGCTATTCGGCAAGAGCTCCAGTTTTGATTTAATCAAGTTATTCATAGTTCCATTATAGCAAAAAGCACCTCTCATTGCTCACATCAAGAAGCTCAATTTCCCTAATCTCCTGACTCATAGAGTTCTTGAACTTCTTTTACATCTTGAGCTTGGATACCGTAATAAGACCCTGCCGGTTGCATGACTGAAACTTCATTGGTATGTTGCAAACCAATAGCATGCCCTAACTCATGTTCTGCCGTATGCAAGATACGTTCATAGGTATAGCCATAATTTGGATTGGATAGATAATAATGATTTAAGCGAACAGTCACAGAAGTGAATTGTTTGGTTAGGAGATTGGTTTGACTCTCCGCCTCACCTGCTACAGCTGTCGAACCATCATTCATTTCGGTAGCGAAAATAGTGGCCTGATCCGGTTCTGTTACAAGCTCAAAGTCAAATGTTCCTGTCTGATTCCAGTTAGCAATAGCTTCAGTGTAGGCCCTTTGGAAAGTCGCATCCATTTGAGGATCTATATAGATCCTTGCTTGAGCTTTCGCCCATTTTGCTCCTGAAGCTTGATGATGATCTGTCTGAGACAAACCTTGCAACTTCCCAGTTTCTTGCCATTGATCCCAGCCTGCTTGCCCGACTTGAGCCATTTTACTGATTTGATTGAAAGCCCCAGATAAATCTCCTGTCACGTACCAGAGAATTCCAAAAGCGATGAGAATAAAGAGTATTAGTGTCCATACAAGACGCCAAAACATCCGCAAAATTCCAAATATAAAACGATATAACACACGAATAATCCAGCCCATGATTGCCCACCTTTCTCTAAAAAATAAGAACCCATCTTTAAGTCATGGATTTCCATTCTAAAGATAGGCTCACTATTTTACTAAAACAAACTGAAAGAAAGCTAAAATTAAGACAAGCGTTCTTCTAAAACAAAATCGATTGGCAGAGTAGTCAAAAAACGTTCCAATTGTTTTTCCCAATAATACCACTCATGGGTTCCTGCACTATGGCTATAGGTCACATCGAAACCAAGTTTCTTAAGATTTTTAACTGCTAGATTATTGGCAGAGTAGAGATAATCTTGTTCGCCACACCAAACCCAGAGTTTAGTCTTCTTGTCTGACTTTTTGGCAAGGGTCTCAAGCGAGTAAGGGCTATTCACCCAATCATTAACTTTGCCAAAAACACCTCGCCAGTAGGCACGCGTTCCTAAATCTTGACTCTCAGGAGAAAAGTCCTCAAAGCTAAGTGCCCCAGAAAAGCTAGCGGCATGTGAGAAACGGTCAGTTGACAGTGCTAACTTAAAGGAACCGTAACCTCCCATTGATAAACCAGCAATAAAAGTCTTTTCTCGTTTGTTGGTCATATTGGGGAAGAAGCGTTTGAGCACCTGAGGCAATTCTTCTGCTAGAGCTGTGTAGTAGTTATAGCCATACTGAGTATCTGTATACCAGCCGTTACTTGTATTCGGCATGACAACAATCAGATTGGTCCCTCGCAACAAGCGCTCCACATTGGTCCGTTTGAGCCAGCTGTTGTGGTTTCCTGACATCCCATGAAGGAGATAGAGGACAGGAATATCTGTGCAATCCGGTTCCTCAACCCGAGATGCATCGGGGTAGAGGACATTTACTCCCCACTCCATATCTAAAACTTCTGAGTAATACTCAATCTTCATTACTGCCATAACGTACTCCTTATTCGTTTGAGATAAGAAAAAGCCGAAACTCGACTTTCTCTCTTGCTATTGAATCCTTATTTTGCTTCCATAACTACTGGTAAAATAGCTGGACGACGTTTGGTTTGATCAAAGAGGAACTTGGCCAAATGATCACGTACTTTACCTTTCAGATCAGCCCAGTCAAAGTCCTCACCTTGAAGATAGTCTTCAACTGTTTGGTTCACCAACTCTGTACTTTCGCGCAGAATATCTCGACTCTTTTTGAGGTAGACAAATCCACGTGTATGCACTCGAGCTTTGGCAATGATTTTCTTCTCGCGACGGTTAACAGTGATAGCCACAATGAAAATACCATCTTCTGACAAGACCTTACGGTCGCGAAGAACAACGTTCCCAACATCTCCGATGGCATTTCCGTCGATTAAGACATCACCTGCAGTAACGGCGCCAGATGGAACGAAGTCTCCATGCTCATAGGACATGGTTGTCCCTTTTTTAGGGATAAAAATACGTTCTGGTAACATACCGACAGCCATAGCAGCCTTGGCATGAGCATCCAATTCACGGTATTCTCCTTGGATAGGGAAAAGATACTTGGGTTGCAAGAGGTTAATCATCAATTGCAAATCACGCGCATTTCCATGTCCTGATACACGCAAGTTTTGAGTAATCGGTTTAACGATACCACCTGCTTGGTAGACCATATTTTCTACACGTGCCATGACAGCTTCTTTAGCGATTGATGGTGTTGTAACGATATAAACCAAGTCGCCATCTTTGATTTCAACATAGCGGTGACGACCGATTGACATTTTACGGAGTCCATTAATCGGTTCTCCCATACGACCAGTCTCAAGGATAATCAACTCGTGATCTTCAAAACGAGACATGTCTTTTGGTTTAATCAAAAGACTTTCATTTGCTAGAGACAATTTCTTCAAGCGAATGGCTGTACGAACGATATTTTCAATATCGAAGCCAGTCAAAACAACGCGGCGACCTGTATCTGCAGCGGCGTCAAAGACCTGCTGGATACGAGAAAGGTTACTTGCAACAGCAGCTACAATGATACGGCCATCCCAGTCAGAAATGGTTTGCGTAATTTCATCACCAACTTCACTTTCGCTGGCTACTTGAATATTACTGTCTGCGTTTGCTGAATCACTTAGTAGAGCTAAAACTCCTTCACGACCGATTTCTGCTAAACGACCAAAGTCAGTCGCATATGATTCGCTAGCCGTTTGGTCAAATTTGAAGTCCCCTGTATAAACGATACTTCCTTTAGATGTTTTCAAAACGACACCCAGACTTTCTGGGATAGAGTGAGTTGTGCGGAAGAAGGAAACTTCAATACCACCAAAGTCGATTTCTGTATTTTCATCAATAACATGGAAATCATCAAATTTCTTGACGCTATCATTTCCCTTAACAAAAAGCTTAGCAAGCTCAATTGTCAACTCTGAACCAAAAACAGGGACCTTAGCTTCGGATAGGAGATAAGGAAGAGCTCCAATTGCATCTGCATGCCCGTGCGTTAAAAAGACACCCGCAATACGGTCGCTATTTTCAAACAGATATTCCATATTTGGAATAACGACATCGACACCCAACTGTTCATTTTCCGGATATTTTAAACCTGCGTCTAAAACAAAGATAGAGTCGTTAATTTCTGCGATGTACATGTTTTTCCCGTTTTCACGAACACCGCCCAAAGTTGTTAATTTAATATTGGTCATTTTCCCTCCGAAGTATTACTATAACGTGTTTGTAGAGTCTTCACAAGTCTCTTTTTGTAAAAGTCCAATATACTTTTACCCGAATCTTTTCCTCTCATTATACCATTTTTTTACTAATTTTCAAAATGAAGATAGGATTTCAACCGGAGAACATTCACCACGAATAACCGAATCGCTACTTTATTTTCGCTTTGCGAAATCTCTGTCTACCGGAGGACTTAGGGCCTTACTTCACAAACAGCGATTCGGCTAAAGATAGTAATAAGGGACTTGCTCATAAAGAAAAAAAGAGGCTGGGACAAAAGTCCTAGCCTCTCAATTGTCTTTGGATTGTAGAGCAAGACGCAGTGGTTGAGTGGGCTCTACTACGCTGATTTCATCAGCTTTTACAGCCCTACTCAACTGTGCGGAGGTGGGACGACGAAATCGAATTCTAACGAATTACCGATTGCTGTCCCACTCTCTTTTAATCATCTTTAGTTTGGATAGATATAAGTAACTCTACCTAAAAATTCATGTGGGTTAAAGAAGCCACGATAATTAGCAATTTGTTTTTGACGTCTGTAGTTTGCTTCTAATACCTGGATAGAATTCTCACTTTGTACATCCGTCACATAAGCAACGTGTCCGTATTCACCACCGTCCCAAACGGCGATTGCGCCTACTACTGGAACATCTCCTACACGATAACCTTGAGCACTAGCGTAAATCGCCCAAGTATTGGCATTTCCCCACCAGTTGCTAGCCCAAGGAGCCAATTCTTTCACGCCCCATGTACACTGACCAACAGGATAAGAGTTTCCATAGTTTGTAGGAGTATTCACAACGACATCCTCATCTGCCACCTCATTAACAGTACTAGTTGCTTCATAAGCTGGAGCACCGTATGAATAGCTAGCCTGAGCTGGACCGCTTACTTCTAGTAAATCTCCTGGGTGGATAACATCAAAAATGCTTTTCCCATTATTTGCTGCCAACTCATAAGGATCCATACCATTTGCAGTAGCAATAGCAAAAAATGAATCTCCGTCTTGGACGACGTAAGAGGATGCGCTAACAGTTTGAGCACCTACTGAAGCTAAAATAGCCGTGGAAGTTAAACCAAGAGTCAGCTTAGCAACTGTTTTTTTCATAATGAATTTCTCCCTTTATTTTGTTAATAATTTCCTATTTGTTGTTTACAAAGAGAATCATACCTGATTTAGATGTCATTTGTTTTAGAGTTATATTTAAGTCATGTTACAAATAGTTATATTTTTAATACACAAAATTTAGAAAAGATAAACTATTAAGGTAGATAAGGGAGGTTAAAAAGCTGAGATTGTTCATCTCAGCTTCTTTTCTTCTATTTTTCCATTAAAAAGTCATAGATTTCCTGCACCGTACCTAGTGCCAGCATTTCTTGATCTTTAACAGTTTGTTTGAGATTTTGATAAATCTGACTTTCAGCGATGTCCCGCTTTGCAGCATCTTTATTTACTTTCATGACACCATTCTCAATTGTAACAAAACCAAGCTCTTCAAAAATCTGAATCATCTTAACTAGCAAGATTTGCTCAATCTTCAAATAGGCTGATAAATCCTTTAGTTTATAACGAATATCGAATTCTGGGAACTGATAGATTGTTTTATAGAGTTTGGCGAATTGCTCTCTTGTGCCATAGCCCGTCAAATAGTAGGGCTTATCGATATCATTTTTAAAGTAAATAGCTGAGAAATCATACTGCTGGAAAATGTCTTTAAGAATAGTGATATCCTCTGGAAGATTCTTGACCACAACCGCTGAACTTGAAGAAAGATCAGGCAATCCTCCTGTAAAATCCAGTACAGGTACTCCCTCTGGTAGAGCTGCACTCTTCCCACGAATATTAAAGAGTTGAACACCGTCCACACGAGCATCTACCATCATTAATTGTAGGGTTGTTTGGCCATTCCATTGGTTAACAGAAAGAGTAACTGCCAATTCCAATTGCTTGGTCTGAGAAAATTCTGTAGCCTTTGCCCCTAGTCCAAAAGCTACTACCTCAAAGCTCGCAGTTCCTTTGGATATCTTCAATTTCAGATGACTATCTCCTGCTCCCATGGAACGAGCATTTTCAACTTGAAAATCTCGAATATAAAAAACAGGTTTTTGGTTATCCATTCCAAAAGGAGCTAAGCGTTCAAAACTTTTAACCGTCTCTAAACTGAGGCTTTCCAAATCTAATTCTTCATCTAGATATAATGTACTTTTACCCTTGGCATCTATCCCTTTGTCTCTCACATAGGCCTCTAAAATGTCCGACAAGGCGTCTAGCTGTTCAGCTTCAAGTGTCATCCCTGCAGCGCCTGCATGCCCACCAAAAGCGATAAAAAGTTCTCGATGCGGATCCAAGGCTTCAAAGATATCGACTGCTTCAATACTTCGAGCACTTCCCTTGGCGCGACTATCTTCAATATTCAGAACAATAACTGTCTGCCCTAATTCTTCCAACAAGCGACCAGCTACAATCCCAAGCACTCCTGGATTCCAGCCTTCCTTGGCCAAAATTTGGACACTTTTGTTAGGGTCTACCAAGCTTTTAGCTTCTTCATAGATAGCCTGAACAATTTCCTTACGTTCTTCATTTTTATCTTGAATCATGAGGGCAATCTCATGCACCTCTTCATCATCAAAGCCCGTCAGTAATTCAATGGCTGGATTGGGATCATCCAAGCGTCCTAGGGCATTTAATCGAGGCGCTAACTGAAAACCAACCGTTTCTTCTGTAATATCACCGCTAGAAATCCCTGCTATTTCAAATAACTCTTGGAGCCCAATTCGTTGGGTATTGCGCAAAACTTCTAGACCATACTGAACCATGATCCGATTTTCATCTGTCAGACTGACCATATCAGCAATCGTCCCAATAGCAACCAAATCAAGCAACTCAACCTGTACTTCCTCCAAGAGGGCACAAGCTAGTTTAAAAGCCACTCCACAACCCGCTAAATGTTTAAAAGGATAATCTGCTTCTGGGTGTTCAGGATGGACAATTGCATAGGCATCTGGTAAAACCTCTGGCATGGAGTGGTGGTCTGTTACAACGACATCCACACCCATAGATTGAGCTAAGTCAATAGCCTCATGGCCTACAACTCCATTATCTACGGTTACAATCAAGGATATCCCTTGTTGCTCAATGAAGTACTTGTAGACACTGGCATTCGGACCATAACCATCTGTAAAACGATTAGGAAGATAGACTAAACACTCGGCTCCTAATTGTTCTAATGTTTCTTTAAGGATTGAAGCTGATGTCATCCCATCTGCATCGTAGTCTCCATAAACGAGAATAAATTCACCCTGCTCTATAGCACGACGAATGCGATTCACTGCCTTATCCATATCGTGGAGAAGATAGGGATCATGCAAATCATCTAGAGATGGTGCCAAAAAACGAGTCAGACTATCCTCATCCTTAATACCACGGCTAAATAATAAACGAGCAGCTTCAGGCCCTAGCCCAGCTTTCTTGGCTATCTTTGTAAAATCGGCATCCTCAACTTGAGGTGCAAATTTCCAATTAAAAGTCGGAATAATCAAAAATTTATCCACTCTTTCTTACGATTCTATCCCTTTATTATAACATGATTTCAAGTTTTTCTCCTCTTTATTTTCTTCACTCTTTCAATCAAAATCCAAAAAAAATCCTGTCCTCATCAACATTAAAAAAAGCTAACACTCGTCGATAACTCTATTTCTTTTCAACAAGACATAGCCAAAATTTTAAAACATCTCTTCTTTATGCTACACTATTGACATGGAACATCATTTTAATCATCGAGCAGAATCATTCGATTCTCCCAAAAATCAATTTCTAGCAGATCTTGTAAATGCGGAGATCAATCAACAAGTGTCTAATCTATCTACCAAATCAATCCTAGATTTTGGAGGAGGAACTGGACTTATCGCTCTTCCTCTAGCCAAACAAGCCAAGTCAGTGACCTTGGTTGACATCGCAGAAAAAATGCTGGAGCAAGCTCGTATCAAGGTTAAAAATCAAAAACTTGAAAATCTACACTTGATTCAACAAGACTTATTGCTTCAGCCATTAGAGCAAACTTTCGATCTCATTATCGTCAGTCGTGTTCTTCATCACATGCCTAATCTTGATTCCAGTCTAGCGATGTTTAAGGAACATTTGTCTCCCGGAGGACAACTATTTATCGCTGATTATACTGTACCAGATGGAGAAACACATGGTTTTGTGATTTCTGAACTTGAGGAGATTCTAAAGAATCATGGCTTCTCAGATATTCAGACACAAATACTTTATAGTTCCGAGCATCTTTTTCTTGATAAACCTTCTCAACTATTTCTTACATCTGCGATAAAATAATCACTTCTTAACACAAGCACTGAAACAATTCTACTTCATTTTTTCTTGAGTCATCAAGCTTTTCAGTCTACCTCTTTCCAACTATTTCTATCATAAAAACTCTCCTTAAAAAATAAGGAGAGTTTCTTGTTGCCATAAAACAAACATCTAGGAAAACGCTTGCATAATTTTTTACCCCGTGTTATACTAATTTTAAAATAAATTTATAGGAGACTGTTGATGAAGAACATATTCCCTCAACGCGAGAAAAAAATGGTTTATAGTATCCGTTCCTTGAAAAACGGAACCGGTTCAGTACTTATTGGGGCTAGTTTTATTCTACTTGCCCTTGCAGCACCTCATGTTGCTGCAGATGAGAATTTATCAAGCACTAGAGAAAATGTAAGCGCTGTTACTGTTGACCCTGTAGATACAGATTCTATGCCAACTCCAAGTCCTGTTTCTGGTCAAAACAATGAAAACGATTCCCTTAAAACTGAAGAAAAGGCTAAAGAATCTGAAGTAGCTTTAACTACTGAAAGTGCTAAAGCTGAGGGTGCTACAACCAATCCTTCTAGCGATCAAGTAGAAAAGAAAGACGAGCCAGCCACACCTTCAGAGGATAAAAAAACTGAAGTAGCTGCAAGTCCAGTTTCAGATGAAAAAACAAAAGTAGAAACTAATTCTGAAACACCAATCGCAGATAACTACTTCCGCATCCATGTAAAAAAACTACCAGAAGAAACTAAGGATTCTCAAGGACTCTGGACCTGGGACGATGTTGAAAAACCATCTGAAAATTGGCCAAATGGAGCCCAGTCATTTAAAGATGCCAAACAAGATGACTATGGCTATTACCTAGATGTCAAACTCAAAAATGAACAAGCCAAGAAAGTCAGCTTCCTCATCAACAATACAAAAGGCGATAATCTTACTGGAGATCGTTCTGTAGAGCGTCTCTCTCCAAAAATGAATGAAGCTTGGCTAGATGAGGATTTCAAGGTCCATAACTACCAACCTCAGCCAGCTGGAACAATCCGCGTCAACTATTTCCGCACCGATGGAAATTATGACAAGAAGTCTCTCTGGTATTGGGGCGATGTCAAGAATCCAAGCAGTGGAGAATGGCCTGACGGAACAGACTTTACCACAACTGGAAAATATGGACGCTACATCGATATTCCGCTCAATGAAGCCGCAAGAGAATTTGGATTTTTATTACTAGACGAAAGCAAGAAAGGAGATGATGTGAAAATCAGAAAAGAAGACTATAAATTCACTGATCTGAAAAACCATAGTCAAATTTTCCTTAAGGATGATGACGAAACAATCTACACTAACCCTTACTACGTTCACGACATCCGTATGACAGGTGCCCAACATGTGGCCACATCTCGAATCGAAAGTAGCTTCTCTACACTTGTCGGTGCTAAGAAAGAAGATATCCTCAAACGTTCAAACATTACAGACCATAAAGGAAACAAGGTGACCATCTCTGATGTTGAACTCGATGAAGCTGGTAAAAAAGTAACCTACATTGGTAATTTCTCTGATACTCAAAACCCTTACACAGTTGCCTACGATTCAGACCGTTTTACCACACGTTCAAGTTGGCGCCTCAAGGATGAGACCTACAGTTATGACGGTCCACTCGGCGCAACCCTAAAAGAAGATGGCAAGCGTGTCGACCTTACCCTCTGGTCTCCAAGTGCTGATAAGGTTTCAGTTGTCGTCTACGACAAGAAAGATCCTGAAAAAGTTGTCGGAACAGTCGCTCTTAAAAAGGGAGAAAAAGGAACCTGGAAACAAACCCTGGATGCAAATTCTGGACTCGGTATCAGCAACTATACTGGCTACTACTACCATTACCAGATCGAGCGCCAAGGTAAAACCGTTCTCGTTCTTGACCCTTATGCCAAATCATTAGCGGCTTGGAACAGTGATCTAGCAAAAACAGACCCTGCTCATAAAGTTGCTAAAGCTGCCTTTGTGGACCCAGCAAAACTAGGGCCACAAGATTTGACCTACGGTAAGATTCGCAACTTCAAATCGCGCGAAGATGCTGTCATCTACGAGGCACATATCCGCGACTTTACTTCAGATCCTGCCATCGCAAAAGATTTAACTAAACCATTTGGTACCTTTGAAGCCTTTATCGAGAAGCTCGATTATCTCAAAGATTTGGGCGTGACCCACATCCAACTTCTCCCAGTCTTGTCTTACTACTATGTCAATGAATTGAAAAACAAAGAGCGATTATCTGCCTATGCTTCAAGCAACAGCAACTACAACTGGGGATATGACCCTCAAAACTACTTCTCCTTGACTGGTATGTACTCAAGTGATCCTAAGGATCCAGAAAAACGTATCGCGGAATTCAAAAATCTCATCAACGAAATCCATAAACGTGGCATGGGAGCTATCTTGGACGTGGTCTACAACCATACTGCCAACGTCGATATCTTTGAAGACCTTGAGCCAAACTACTACCACTTTATGGACGCAGACGGAACTCCACGTACTAGCTTTGGAGGCGGTCGTTTAGGAACAACCCACTACATGTCTAAACGAGTCCTAGTTGACTCTATCAAGTATCTGGTTGAAACTTACAAAGTGGATGGCTTCCGTTTCGATATGATGGGAGACCACGATGCGGCTTCAATCGAAGAAGCTTACAAGGCTGCACGAGCCCTCAATCCAAATCTAATCATGTTAGGTGAAGGTTGGAGAACTTATACTGGCGATGAAAATACTCCTACTAAACCTGCTGACCAGGATTGGATGAAACACACAGATACAGTTGCTGTATTTTCAGATGATATCCGTAACAACCTCAAGTCAGGTTATCCAAATGAAGGCCAACCTGCCTTTATCACAGGTGGTAAACGTGATATCAATACCATCTTTAAAAATCTCATTGCTCAACCAACCAACTTTGAAGCGGACAACCCAGGAGATGTGATCCAGTATATCGCAGCCCACGACAACTTGACCCTCTTTGACATCATTGCCCAGTCTATCAAAAAAGACCCAAGCAAGGCTGAAAACTATGCGGAAATCCATCGTCGCTTACGACTTGGAAACCTCATGGTCTTGACAGCTCAAGGAACACCATTTATCCATTCTGGTCAGGAGTATGGACGTACCAAACAATTCCTGGACCCAGCCTACAAAACTCCTGTTTCAGAGGATAAGGTTCCAAACAAATCTCACTTGTTGCGTGATAAGGACGGCAAGCCGTTTGTCTATCCTTACTTTATCCACGACTCTTATGACTCTAGCGATGCTGTCAACAAGTTTGACTGGACCAAGGCAACAGATAAAAAAGCCTATCCTGAAAATGTCAAGAGTCGCGACTACATGAAAGGACTGATTGCTCTTCGTCAATCTACAGATGCCTTCCGACTCAAGAGTCTGCAAGATATCAAGGAGCGTGTCCGCCTCATTACTGTCCCAGGACAAAATGGAGTTAAAAATGAAGATGTGGTCATCGGCTACCAAATCACTGCTCCAAATGGAGATATCTACGCTGTCTTTGTAAATGCAGATGAAAAGGCTCGTGAATTTACTCTAGGAACAGACTTTGCTCACTTGAGAAATGCTGAAGTTTTGGCAGACGAAAACCAAGCAGGACCAGTAGGAATCGCTAATCCGAAAGGTCTTGAATGGACTGAAAAAGGGTTGCAATTGAATGCCCTAACCGCTGTTGTACTCCGCTTGTCTCAAGGTGGTGCCATTGTTGCCCCAGCTGTTGAAGAAAAGCCAGAATTTGATCTTTCTAACTTGGAAGTTGAACAAGAACAGGGCCAAGCCCAAAATCTAGCAGCAAATCCTGACTCTCAAGAAACTGCTGCGGAATCTCTTTCTCAGAAAGTCCTTCCAAACACAGGAACTGAAAACAAATCACCTCTTGCACTTGCAGGGATCAGTATCCTTTCACTACTTGGACTAGGAAGTCTGATAAAATCTAAAAAAGAAGAATAGACTATCTTTAGTAGATTATTCTCTTAGGATTAAAACAAACAAAAAGCAAGAACTTACAAATGTTCTTGCTTTTTTGATTACCAGTAAACACCCTTATAAGACAAGGTCATAAAAATAGAGATGGATTCTAGAAACTTCTATTATCCTTCCTAAAGGAAAATAAACATACTCATACAATCATTCCTGTAATAAGATAGATTTTCTTCTCCTTTATGTAATTACAATTCATCATCATTCACTAAAAAGAAAAAGAGGAACGAAATTCCTCATAAATTTATCTTTGCTTCTGCATCTGCCACTAGTTGAGCTAGAGTTGTTTGACTCAATTCCTGCTCCATTGCCATCTGAATCTTATCTAGTTTTTGATCCAAAACCCCATGGATATTAACTCCTACTGGACAGTCAGGATTAGGATTGTCATGGAAACTAAAGAGTTGACCTGTCTTTCCAAGGCATTCTACCGCTTGATAAATATCCAAAAGACTGATATCCTCAAGATTTTTGATGATTTCTGCCCCTCCAGTTCCACGCGCAACGGAAATCAAGTCTGCTTTTTTCAGTTGGGACAAGGTTTTACGGATAATAACAGGATTGACTCCCACACTACTTGCTAAGAAGTCACTTGTTACTTTGTTTTCCTTCCCTTTTAGGGCAATGATTACTAACATATGTGTCGCAATGGTAAATCGGCTTGAAATTTGCATGCAGTCCTCCTTTATTATCAACAAAGCTCATTCTTCTCTCATATTTATTATACCTTCTAGAGTTGTAATGTCAAGAGTTACGACTAAGCCAGTCATCCAATTCAATATCATGTCCTTGACTCTGAGCGATTTCGTGCAACAAGTCTTGATTGTGGGTATGGTGGATTCCATTGACTAAGCTTTCATAGTATACCTCATAGTAGGGCAATTTCAAATCCCTAGCCAATTGTAATTCTGACATAACATCATAATCAACCCGACGAAAATCTATATCTTTCAATCCCTTTTCATCAAAGTCCAAAATCATATATTGAGCTCGCAAATCCTTTCGGAGCTTGTCTGATAAAAAGAAGGGCTGCCCAATTGAGCCTGGATTCAGGATAAGCTGACCACCACTCCCATAGCGAAGAAATTGCTGGTGAATATGTCCATAAATGGCAATATCACAGTCAGGATTGGTTACCAAACGGTCAAAATCCTCCTGCTTGCCAAGATGGATCAGTTCTCTTCCCCAATTTTTATCCGGTAAATGATGGCTTATCCCTACCTTCAGATTTCCAAACTGGCGGTGAGTGTACATGGGAAATGCCTGGAGAGCTTCGATATCATCTAGACTAATTTCTTCCATAATATACTGGCATTGGCGCAAGAGGTAGCGATGGCTAGGCCTACTGGTATCTAATTTTCGATGAGCAGCCCGCCATAAACTCTCTTCCCAATTCCCCAGAACTCGAATCGTTATTGGCAAATCTTCTAATTGTCTGAGAATATTTTTTCGTCCTGTCCCAGGCATGAGAATATCTCCCAAGAGCCAATATTCCTCAGCTCCTACCTTCTCCGCATCTGCTAGAACAGCTTCCAGTGCTCTTGTATTTCCATGGATATCTGAAAGTACCGCAATTTTTGTCATATGATTCCCTCTTGCCTTCTCTCCTTTAATTATAACACTCCCAACATCAAAGTCAAAAAACATTTTTGCTATCATGTTTTACTTTACTTTTTTAGTGAAAAGGATTACAATGAAGGTGATAAGAAATGAGGAGGTTTTTGCTATGACACAACGTTACGAAAACATCATGGTAGCAGTCGACGGTTCTAAAGAAGCTGATTTGGCTTTTATCAAAGGAGTTCAGTCAGCATTACGTAACCAGGCTAGATTAACCATTGCCCATGTAATCGATACTCGTGCTCTTCAAAGCATTTCAACATTCGATGCGGAAGTCTACGAAGAGTTACAAGTTGAGGCCCAAGAGTTGATGGCAGAATATGAAAAGCGTGCAAGAGACGCTGGTCTGAATGATATTCAAGTTGTCATCGAAATGGGAAATCCTAAAACTCTTTTAGCTAAAACAATCCCTGACCAAGAACACGTTGATTTGATTTTAGTTGGGGCAACAGGCCTAAATGCCTTTGAACGGCTACTTGTTGGCTCATCTTCTGAGTATATTCTCCGCCATACCAGTGTAGACTTACTCGTAGTTAGAGATAAGGATAAAACTTTATAAATAAGATATCTATAAAAGGAGCGAGTTCGCTCCTTTTTTCTTGATTCAGATTACAAAAAGGGCTCTAAAAATATAGTTAGAGCCCTTCTTTTTATCTTAAGATAATAGATTCGAAAAAATCGAATTATTTATAGCTATAAGCCCAGTAGTAAACACCGTTTCCGTCAACAACTGTTGCTACAGCACCTTCAGTGACATTTGGATCAAGAAGTAAGTCTCTGATTCCGCTGGTAGCCCATTTATTAACGACAGTTGCTGGATCTTCGTCACGACGGCCAACAAAACCTGAACTATCGTATTGACGTGAAATTTCGTTTACCTTAGGAAGTGCTTGGTTTTGATAAATATCTTCTGACCAAGTCAACTCTTTCAAACCATTGGCCTTACGAGTTTCATTGATTTTTGCGAATGCTTCTTTTGCTTTTGAAACATAGTCGTAGTTTGTATCGTTTGTCGCTTCTACACGGTAAACAAACTTAACATAACCAAATTCTACATCACTATATTTCTTGTCTTCAACACCACTTGTAAGGTTAGCAATCAAGACATAGTCCTTAGCGTACGGATTTTCTTTGGTCTTCTCAAAGATATCTGCATCTTCAATTTCCCACTCAACTTTAGCATCCCAACCTGCGTTATCAAGGAATTTAGGATTCATTTTTTCAATAACATAGTTTTTGAATTCTTCAACGTTCTTGAATGGCAATGGTTGACCTGCTTTAGCAGTTGTAACCAGATTTGTTGAGTAGAGTTTTACGCTAGAGTTTTGATCGCTATACATATACTCATCATCAGCAGTATTCTCATGAAGTTTTGGATTAATACCTGGATCATTTGGATCTGTCATTCCTTGAAGTTTCCATTTTTCGCCAAGCCATTTCCAGTATGCTGAATATCCTGTGTTTTCAGTGTCAGAAGGAACATAGTAATAGTGAGTGTCTCCTTCACGGTCATAGTAATAGTTTGGATCATTCTGAAGTACACGCTCTCCAGGTTTACCTGGTGGGTAAACAATCTTAGGAGTGCGTCCATTTGGAGCCCAAGCTAAATGTTCCAAATGCTCAGCTGGTTTTTCAACATATGGAGGAATTTGGTTTTCACTTGATTCTTCTGTTGTTGTCAAACCTGGAGTCTCTGGTACAGAAGGTGTTGGTTCTTCTGGTGTTGGCTCAACTGGTGTTTCTGGTGTTGGAGTAAATGGATTGAATTCTCCTTCTGCGCCATTAATTGGAGGATTTTCAGGTAATTCAATACCTGGTGTAGATGGTTCTTCCGGTTTTGGCTCCTCTGGAGTTGGAGTCTCATCTGGTCTCTCTTCAGGAGTTGGTGTTGGCTGCTCAGGTTCTGATGGAGTTGGAGCAGGAACTTCTGGCTGTTCAGGTGTTGTTGAATCCGAAGAAACCTTCACAAATACCCACTTACCGTTTTGGTAATAATAGTAATCACCATTCTCTAATAGATAGTAATGATAGCCATTTTCATAACTGTAATGTGGGTCATTCTCCAAGTTATTAGTAGATGAACCATTGTTGCTATTGTTTGTCAAAGGTTTCCATTGACCATCACGATAGATACGGTAGCTACCATCATTCATACGATAGTAGTGGTTACCATTCCAGTAGATATAATTTTTATCATTAGCAAGGTTGTTATAGTTATTCCAATAGTTATAACCGTAATAACCATTTCCATAATCATAGTAATTGTCCCAGTAGTTATAACCATAGTAATTACCTAGATAGTTGTAACCGTAGTTATAACTTGGGTAATAACCGTTATAGTAGCTATTGTATGGTGAACGATAACTTCTAGTACGGACAGTGCTACTATTGGTATATGTTGGATAGTAACCGTAGTTATTGTAGCTATTGTAATCAGCATGAGCTGTACTGGTCGCTAATGCTGGAAGCATAGCTACAGCTGTTAAAATAGAACCTGCGATACAGGTATACTTTTTACTCATTTTAAACCTCTTTAATCTTTGACTTCAACGTAAAGATCATATTGTATTAGAAAGCAATAGCGCGCACAATATAGAATTCAAATTCAGCCTTGTAAGCCTCATCTAGTCTAAAATTAACTTGCAAAGGCCTAATTAAACAAGTTAACTTTAGACTCCTTAAAAGAGAAGAGAAGAGGTTAATACAGCATCCATGGATTTATATTTACTTGCTTTCAGTTTGATTCTAGCACACTAAATTTTAAATATCAAATAATTTGACTTAAACTATATTTCGTGCCTTCTTAGTAAATTTTACTGACTTGTATTTATGCCAAATTTTACTAAAAACCATGATTCATTTTTCATATAAAGGATTAATTCCCCTTTACCTCTCAAAGATCTCAAAATTCAATTGTTACCTTCCGAATCTTCACAACTAATGGTCCCCCTATCCTATTTTGATGCTTGAATTCCTAGCAAGTTACGATAAAAACCTTCCTTGGGTCTGCATCCAAGAAAGGTTTTAGTCTTTTACTTTTTCTTTATGGCGTTCGTAAGCCCTAATCTGTCGCTCAAGTTCCTTCTTAATAGCTGGTTCTGGAGCATATTTCTCTTCCCAGCCTTCTGGTTTAAGTATCTTGTGAGTCACAGGATCAAAATGAGCCTTGCCATCTGGGAATATTTTCCCCATGTTAGCTTGATGAACAATCTCAAAGATTCTCTCTGGGTCTACTCCCATCAGTACAAAACTACCATACGTAAAATAGAGAGTATCAATCAAGGCATCGACTTGTCCAACCAAAGTACTTTCAGCCGGAATTTTTTGAGAAACTTTATCTGCTGATATATCAAGTGCCTGGTGCAAATCTTGCACAGCTTGTTGAAATTCCTCTTCAGAATTGCTTGCAGCACGGACAAATTCAACTAACTCTTCAATTTTAAAGCCAGCACGGTGGGTGGCCCCTTGCAAATCCCAAGCTATTGGTTCTTCTTGAGTTCGCTCGTCCATCATATGATGGAAGGTTTTAACCTTGTTAAAATGATAGTCACGACTGACAAAGACTTTTTCAGAAGCCAAAACTCCAAAATATTCCAAAGCCTTGTGAATCCCATCATCTTGGTTGCTGGCAGTAATATGCTTAGCAACTTCTTTTACACTGCTACTACCATTTCCCATGGCAACAGACATACCAACACCAGCCAACATCTCCAAGTCATTATCTGAATCCCCAAAGGCCATGACTTGATTGAGATCAAAGCCATACTCTTTCCCGACACGACGGATACCCTCTAACTTGGAATTTCCTTGATTGATAATATCGGCCGCGAAAGGATTACTTCTGGTAAACTTCAGATGGTTTAATTCTTCAGCAGCATGGTTTGTCTCCTCAGGCGTCATCAACATGAGCACCTGATAGATCGGTTGATTGATTAAGTCCAACAAATCATCTTCCTTCTGAGGAAGAGCCTTACTGACCATGCGATTAAAGGAATGACTAACAGTACGAGTCAAAAATTTAGGTACAAAACGACTGACTACTTGTGAAAGAGGACTGAGTCCAAAGGACATAATCCTAGAACCGACAACGTCTTGTCTCGTTCCCATGGCAATCTCTTTTCGATTTTCCTTGGCATAAGAGATGATTTGTCTGAGGCTTTTCTTATCAATAGGGCTAGCAAAAAGAACACGGTCTTTGTTAAAGATATATTGGCCATTGTATGTCACTGCAAAATCTAGGTCCAGATCATCCATCAAATCCTTAACAAAAAAAGGTCCTCGCCCCGTTGCTACTCCAACAAGGACCCCTTGCTCTTTCACAATCTTGATAGCTTCTTTAGTGGACTTCAAAACACTCTTACTGTCATTTACAAGCGTTCCATCAATATCAAAAAAAACAGCTTTGACTTCCATCCTATCTCATTCCTTTCTTTTATGATACAATGATTATACCACATTTCAGAAAAAGTGAGTGAATCATGACTAAGAAAATCCTTGTTTTACATACTGGTGGCACTATTTCTATGCAGGCAGACGAATCTGGAGCTGTCAGAACTAGTGTTGATAACCCTATGAACTACATTTCTAATCCACTAGAAGGCATCGAAGTCCATTCCTTGGATTTTTTAAATTTACCAAGTCCACACATTAAACCTAAACATATGTTGGCTCTATACAAAAAAATAAAACAAGAGTCATCGGTCTATGATGGGGTCGTCATTACACACGGTACAGATACCTTAGAAGAAACGGCTTATTTCCTCGACACCATGGAGGTACCTCATATACCTATCGTTCTGACAGGTGCCATGAGAAGTTCCAACGAGTTAGGAAGTGATGGTGTCTATAACTATCTTAGCGCCCTACGTGTTGCCAGCGATGACAAAGCGGCTGATAAGGGCGTACTCGTAGTGATGAACGATGAAATTCACGCTGCCAAATATGTCACAAAAACCCACACTACAAATGTTAGCACTTTTCAGACACCAACACATGGTCCACTGGGGCTTATCATGAAGCAGGAAATACTCTACTTCAAGACTGCGGAACCTCGTGTTCGTTTTGATCTTGAGAGCATTCAAGGATTGGTTCCTATCATCCCAGTTTATGCTGGCATGACCGACGAACTGCTCGATTTACTTCCTGTTGACCAGCTAGATGGATTGATTATTCAGGCTTTTGGTGCTGGAAATGTACCAAAAGAAACAGCTGAAAAATTAAAATCTCTCAGTCAAGCAGGGCTTCCGATTGCACTGGTCTCTCGTTGTTTCAATGGGATTGCAGAACCTGTTTACGCCTACGAAGGCGGTGGTGTTTGTCTTCAGAATGACGGTGTTTATTTTGTAAAAGAACTAAACGCTCAAAAAGCCCGACTGAAGCTTCTTATCGCAATCAATGCTGGACTTAAGGGCCAACAACTCCGATCATATATGGAGGGATAAGAAAAGACCTAGGAAATCATCTGACTTCCTAGGCTTTTTATTAGTTTTTACGAGTTGATTTGCGCTCTGTCAAACCATGAGGTAGGAGGACTTCACGTTCTTCTAACTCCTCTTTATGCATAATCTTCGTCAACATACGCATACTAATCGCACCTAAATCATACAAGGGTTGTGCGATAGTTGTAAGGTTTGGACGAGTATAGCGTGCGATTTGAGAATCATCACTAGTAATAATCTCAAAGTCCTCTGGTACAGAAATTCCGTGATCAGCCAAACCATTCAAGAGTCCTGCTGCCAATTCATCACCAGTCACAATCGCTGCAGTCGCTTTTGAAGAAACTAAGCGTTCCGCCAAAGCATATCCATCATCATAGCGATATTTAGACTCAAATACAAGTCCTTCACTGTAGTTAACTCCTACTTCTTTCAAAGCATCTTTGTAGCCAACCAAGCGAATTTTACCGTTAATATCATCTACCAAAGGTCCACTCACAAAGGCAATCTTTTTGTTATGCTTCAACAAATGGCGAACAGCATCCGCAGTAGCATTCTTATAATCAATATTAACACTTGGAAGCTGGTGTTCTACATCCACTGTTCCTGCAAGAACTACAGGAGTACGTGAACGTGAAAACTCGGAGCGAATTTTCTCTGTTAAGTGATAGCCCATAAAGATAATACCATCAACTTGTTTTGAAAAGAGTGTATTCACTACTGCCACTTCTTTTTCATCATCCTCATCACTATTTGCAAGGACGATGTTGTACTTGTACATCTCTGCAATATCATCAATTCCTTTTGCTAGAGCAGCAAAATAAGTGTTCGTGATATCTGGGATGACAACCCCAACAGTTGTTGTTCGTTTGCTTGCCAAGCCACGAGCTACTGCATTTGGACGATAGTCTAGGCGATCAATCACCTCTAGAACTTTCTTACGAGTGTTTTCCTTGACATTCTTGTTGCCATTGACTACACGACTGACAGTTGCCATTGAAACTCCTGCTTCTCGGGCAACGTCATAAATGGTTACTGTATCATCTGTGTTCATACCGTTTCCTTTCTAATCTTGAAAATTTTGTTTTCATGTTTACGCTACTACTAGTTTACCACTAATTGTAAGCATTTTCAAGGGATAACTGAACTTTCTTTAAAAAAAATGCATCACTAATCATATTTTTGCAAAATAGTTTACTTTTCTTGATTTTTAGGGCAGTTTGGAGTATGATAATAAAAAATTAAGTAGGAGGCACAGATGGCTTTTACGGATTCACATAGACGTTGTGCCAGCTTTGGTGTGGTAACAAATCTTCCAGACGATGTGATTGACTCAATCTGGTACATTATTGATCATTTTTTAAAGCATGTTTTTGAATTAGAAGATGAATTGGAATTTCAGCTCTTAAATAATGACGGCTCCATCACCTTCCGTTTTTCAAGTCAACATCTCCCTACATCAATTGACTTCGATTTTAATCACCCCTTTGACCCATTATATCCACCCAAGGTACTAGTCATGGATATGGATGGCAAGGAAACAATCCTCCTCCCTGAAGAAAATGACCTATTTTAAAAACTCTAGTCTCCTGACTAGAGTTTTCTTTTTCTAATAAATGGAGCGACTAACAACCAAACCATTGGGTTTTGTATACTCTAAGTCAAGGTAATCCTGGTAAGTCCCTGGCACAATGAAACCTTGAGGACTCAATATATCAGTCCCAGCTTTTCCCACGATAGAGTCTGCCAGTAAAACACAATTGGTACTGAGAACAAAGTAGGTCTTGAACTCAGATGAGCTGAATTTATAAAGTGTCGCATCTGCTTCCTGCTTCAGTTGGTAGGAGTAGGTATGCTTGACCTCGCCCTCTCTTCTTTTCATCAACTGGGAGCTCGGCTCCCAAGGTATTAACAAATCTTCTATTTCTGCTAAACGATCTTGGATAGCAGCTTTCTGTTGGTCTGTCAAACTCAGACCATAAGCAAACAAGGTCTTCTGACTTTCCCTCTTACAAAGTTCAATGTATTTTTCCCGATTGGCCTTAAACAAAACACCATCGCCGACCATGCCGAATAAACGCTCCGAGCGAGGATCATACGAGCCATAGGAAATAACCTTCCCTTGATAACAAATATCCACATGTCCCATAGCGAGGAAGAATGAGGTTTCTGATGTATGGACAAAAATTTCCAGATCAACCGTCTGGTCGTTTTTTCTTTCTGAATGAACTTCTCCTTCTTGGCTTTCATGATTTGGCAGCCACTCATTCAGTTTACGCAAGGTGCTAATAGGGATTAGAGCTGTCACAAAGATTGGCAAAGTCATTCGCATTCGACGCTTCAGCTTGGGATTGCTTTCTATCCTCTCAAAAAAGAAACCATCCCGAAGACTGCTTGCTCCTAGCATGAGCAAGTAACATCCAAGCAAGAGCAATTCAAAATTCGCCGCATCGTGAAAAGGAGAAATGCTATAAAGACCAAATCCTATCATCCATACAGCATCGAAGAAATGTTGGAGTCGAGGGTGAATGGCATTTTTTCGATAGAGAAACCAGGTAACAAGACTAATGCCACCCGTAAACAACTGATAGCTCGCAATGACAAAAACTAGGAGATAAAGGGTGAGGTCTTGCAAGATGATGGAGTCAAACACGAGAGCCGCAACCATCAGCTTAGCCAAGGTTACAAGGATGTTTTCCCTACGTTTTTTATCCTGAAACCAGCGAGTCAATAAGTGCCAAACCGCTGACAAAGAAAAGTAGCCGATCAGCAACTGGTACCCCATCCGTGGAACAACTTGTCCAAAACGAATCAAGAGAATTCCTAAAGTAATAGCAAGCAGTCCCTCCCCAATACTCTTCCACTTGCTATAAGTCTCAGAAAATTTAGGCATTTCCTTGCTCCATCTGGTTAAGCAAGTGACGAATTGGTTGTCCCAAGACTGGATGGATAAAATGGGGGGCTATTTCTTGAAGTGACTCTAGGACAAATAAACGCTCAGCGATATAAGGATGCGGCAAGATAAGCTCATCTGTGTAGATGACTTGGTCCTCGACAAAAAGCAAATCCAAATCAATCAATCGAGGTCCCCAATGCACTTCTCTAACCCGACCCATTTCTGCCTCAATGTCCAACAAGGTTTCTAACAAGATTGGAGCCGGCAACCATGTTTCTACTTCAATGACCTGATTGGCAAAACTATCTTGTTCTACACCGCCCCATGGCTCAGTTGTAATCAAACTGGACTCTTTGAGAATACGAATCCCGCGAGCGCTTATGTTAGCGATAGCTTGTTTGAGATTGCCCCTTTTATCCCCCATATTACTTCCCAAGGCAATAAAGGCTCGCTGCTTACGGCGATGGATGGTTACTGAACAGGTGTCTAGTGGTAGATGAATAGGCGCCCATGGTTTTTTGAGTTCCAGTTTAATTTCTTGAACTATTGGATAGGTTTCAAAAGTGCGGTCTACTAGTTTGTAGGCAACTGTTTCAATCAAGTCTTCAGTGGTTTCCTGAAACCAAGTCGTCCATTGTTGACAGAGCTCGCCATAATGGACAGAAGCTAATAAATCTAGGTCCGTAGCAGCCTTGGTCATATCATAGGATAAGCTTGCATCAATGATAAATTTTTGACCCAGTTCCTTCTCACTCGGGAAAAGACCATGATAGGCAAAAATTTCCAAATCCTTAATGCGCAATTGATCCATAACTAGTCCTTTCTAGAAAAAATCGTTTGAATCGATTTTTATAACCCCATGAGACGGTATGCTTGATCTCGAAGATCTTTGTCTGTCTCAAATACTCCACGAGCTACTGTTGTCAAGGTTGCAGTTCCTGGTTTTCGAACACCGCGCATACTCATACACATATGCTCTGCTTCAATCACAACGAAGGCTCCCTTAGCCCCTAGATATTCCATCAAAGCATCTGCTACTTCGATATTCAATCGTTCTTGAATCTGTGGCTTTTTGGCATAAACTTCCACAGTACGAGCAAGCTTAGACAAACCTGCAACACGACCATCTGGAATGTAGGCGATATGAGCCTTCCCATAAAAGGGCAAGAAGTGATGTTCACACATAGTATGGAAAAAGATATCCTTTTCCACTACCATATTGTCATCAATGATTTCAAAGGATTTTGATAGATGCTCCTCCGCAGTTTGACCAAGTCCCGAAAAAATCTCCTGATACATGCGGGCTACACGTGCAGGAGTTTCCTGCAAGCCTTCGCGGTTTATATCCTCACCAACAGCTTCGATAATCATTTTAACAGCTGTCTCAATCTTTTGTGTATCCATTCTCTAGTTTTTCCTCTCCATCAGATAGGCTCTCACTTGGCTCAAGAAGTACAAGGAGCCCGTAACAATCCTAACTGTTTTTTTCTCTTCATTTTCTGTTATTTTTTGATCTAGAAATTCCTGCCAACTTTGATAGTTAAGTTTTCTAGAACGGGCTACTTCTTTTAACACCTCTTCGTCAGTTGCTCGACTATCGTCAAAGTGAGTGAGTGTCAGTTCAGTATTCGGCAAGGCACTTAATAAGTCTAACATATCCTCTAAAGCCTTGGTTTTGATACAAGTAAAGAGGATTTCCTTCTGGTAGTCGGCAAAGCGTTCTTGCAAGGTTGCTACCAAAGCCTTGATAGCATGGGGATTGTGGGCCCCGTCCAAAATCATTAAAGGGGCTTTAGAAACAATTTCCAAGCGTCCAGGCCAGCTTGTTTCTTCTAATGCTTGAGCAACCAAGTCATTCGCTACCAATTCTCGTCCAGTCTCTTGGCAATAGGTATCCAACAGGGTTATAGCCGTCCCAGCATTCTCTATCTGATGAATGCCAAGTAGACCTGTCTGAAAGCGGCCCTGTCTAGCTGAGCTTGAATAGTCAAAGACCTCTCCAGTCACCACACTCTCTTGACGGCTGACCTGATAATCATCCCCATAGGCAAGCCTAGGAGCTTGTTTCGCTTTCGCAATCTGATCGATAACCACCAAGGCTTCTGGGACAATGTTCCCAGTCACAAGAGATACTCCTTGTTTGATAATTCCAGCCTTCTGCTCTGCGATGGCTTCCAGGGTATTACCCAGCAAAGCTACATGGTCCAGCCCAATGGTCGTGATGCCTGTTAAAATAGGCTGACAAACATTGGTGCTATCCAAAAGACCACCCATCCCTACTTCCATAATAGCAACATCAACTTGCTCAGAAGCAAAATAATCATAGGCTATAGCAGTAATAATCTCGAATTCTGTCGTTCCTTGTAAGGCAGAAGCATGCTCCCCTTCAAGTAGTGAGCGATAGTCTGCCATCAAGGCCTCTAATCTCGCTTCTGGGATGGATTTCCCGTTAATAGCAATCTGGTCCGTGTAATGAATCAGATAGGGTGAGCTAAAGACTCCAACTCTTAGCCCCATCTTTTCCAACATATTCTTCAAAAAGGCTATAGTAGACCCCTTACCATTGGTTCCTCCGATATGGATAACCTTGAGTTTCAGATGGGGATTGCCACGTAGGGCTAATAGCTTCACCATCCTCTCCAAACCAAAATGCGGTTGGTCTGTCCGATAGTTAGCTATCCACGGATTCGTTTCGTTTTTATTCATCTTATTTATACTGTTTCAAGTTTAAATTTTCCGCATCATCTGCCAGACGAATGGCTGATGCGATTTCGACTGCCATCTTGTGGCTGGCTACATCGTGTACACGCACCACTTCCACACCTTGTCTAGCAGCGATACTAGTCACATGAGCTGAAGCCGTATCACGATTGCGGAAACCTTCTTCAGTTTCCGGATTGACTTCAAAGCCATTCTCTTCAAGGATGTTAATGACAAAGCGCTTGCGAGAGACTCCTAAAAAGATAGGATAGCTCATTTCGTGCAGCTTATCGATATCACGTAGGAGGAGCAAGTTTTCCTTCTTGGTCAAGCCAAAGCCAATTCCTGGATCTAGCATGATCTTGTCTTTCGAAATCCCTGCTTTCTCAGCTC
Source organism: Streptococcus sp. Z554 (assembly GCF_053010305.1). Classification (NCBI taxonomy): domain Bacteria; kingdom Bacillati; phylum Bacillota; class Bacilli; order Lactobacillales; family Streptococcaceae; genus Streptococcus; species Streptococcus sp. Z554. The sequence continues at coordinate 72,565 of NZ_JBRKNV010000007.1, read as the reverse complement.
TCCTTAGAGCACGGTCGAAGAAAACTGCCATCAATTCTTCTACTGGTAGTTGTTCAAAGTCAGCCAATTCTTCCTTGGTAAAAGGCTCTCCAAATCCAAAATGAGGAAATATAAGCGAACTAGGGTGCTGAGGGCGTGCCATGACCGGATTAAACATGATGACTACTTGAGCTTCTGCTTTCGCAACCACCTCCGCCATCTTCTCATCACCCATGAGACCTGTAATGTCATTGACTAGATTGGCACCAGCCTTTAGAGCTGCTTCTGCCACCTGACTTTTCCATGTGTCGACTGAAATCAGAACATCACTTTCTTGACGGATAGCCTTAATAACTGGAACCACACGTTGGATTTCCTCTTCGATCTCAACATAGCTACTTCCAGGGCGAGTGGATTCTCCACCGATATCTAAGATAGTGGCTCCTTCAGCTATCAATTTTCGAGCCTGCTTCAAGGCTTCCTCAACAGCAAAAAATTGACCCCCATCAGAAAAAGAATCAGGGGTAACATTGATAATACCACAAATAGCTGTTTTTGTATGATTGTCTCTTTTTTCCACATTCATCACTCAAATTTCATTTAGATTGGTATTCCTCTATTTTACTGTTTTTTTTGGATTCTGTCCAATTATCCCTCCGTACTCTCAAACTTTAAAAGAGCGCAAAAAAAGAGAGTGGGACAGAAATCGGTCATTCGTTAGAATTCGATTTCGTCGTCCCACCTCCGCACAGTTGAGTAGGACTGTAAAAGCTGATGAAATCAGCGTAGTGGAGCCCACTCAACCACTGCGTCTTGCTCGACAATCCAAAAACAATTAAGAGGCTAGGACTTTTGTCCCAGCCTCTTTTTTATATTCTTATTTTTCAGTCAAAGCTGCAAGTCCTGGAAGAACTTTACCTTCGAGAAGCTCCATTGAAGCTCCACCACCGCGTCACAAATACCTACACTAACACAAAAAGGTGACAAAGCCACCTTTTTGTTAACGTTTCAGTTTTGTTCCTTTTTCTACAAAATCCTGATTTTGTAGAGACTAACGGGCTGAAATTATTTTTCTGTAAGTGCAGCCAAACCTGGCAATACTTTACCTTCAAGGAGCTCCATTGAAGCACCTCCGCCCGTACTAATCCATGAGAACTTGTCTGCACGGCCAAGGTTGATAGCAGCGGCAGCTGAGTCACCACCACCGATAATTGATTTCACGCCTGGTTGTTTCACGATAGCGTCCATCACACCGATTGTACCAGCTTGGAAGTCAGGATTTTCAAATACACCCATAGGTCCGTTCCATACAACTGTTTTCGCACCAGTCAAAGCTTCGTCAAATTTAGCGATAGATTTTGGACCGATATCAAGACCAAGGAAACCTGGGTCTACTGCTTCACCTTCAGTGTCTTTCACTTCAGTGTAGTCAGCAAATGCGTTCGCTTCTTTTGAGTCAACTGGCAAGATCAATTTGCCGTTTGCTTTTTCAAGAAGAGCTTTTGCAACATCCAATTTGTCTTCTTCTACAAGTGAGTTACCGATTTCGATACCTTGAGCTTTGTAGAATGTGTAAGTCATTCCACCACCGATAAGGACTTTATCAGCTTTTTCAAGCAAGTTTTCGATAACACCGATCTTGTCTGAAACTTTTGAACCACCAAGGATAGCCACGAATGGACGTTCTGGAGCTTCAACTGCTTCTTGGATGTAGGCGATTTCGTTTTCAAGAAGGAATCCAGCAACAGCTTTTTCAACGTTTGCTGAGATACCAACGTTTGAAGCGTGCGCACGGTGAGCTGTACCGAATGCATCGTTTACGAAGATACCATCTCCAAGTGATGCCCAGTATTTACCAAGTTCAGGATCGTTTTTAGATTCTTTCTTGCCGTCAACATCTTCAAAACGAGTGTTTTCAACCAAAAGAACTTGTCCATCTTCAAGAGCGTTGATCGCTGCTTCTAATTCAGCACCACGAGTAACACCTGGGATAAACTTAACCTCTTGACCTAATTTTGTAGCCAAGTCAGCAGCTACAGGAGCAAGTGATTTACCTTCTTTATCAGCTTCTTCTTTCACACGTCCAAGGTGAGAGAAGAGGATTGCACGTCCACCTTGTTCAAGGATGTACTTGATAGTTGGAAGAGCTGCAGTGATACGGTTATCGTTAGTAATCACGCCATCTTTTACAGGAACGTTGAAGTCAACACGAACGAGAACTTTTTTCCCTTTCAAGTCAACGTCTTTAACAGTCAATTTTGCCATTAGATATGACTCCTTCTTTTTTTTACGTGTTAATTATATCACAAAATCAATAAAAGAGATAGCAAAACCTTACACTTTTATCCTGAAAGAGGTCTTTAATAAATAAGGATAACTCTTAAAGCATGGGATGGGAGTTCTATTTTTCTCCTTATCCAGTCTAAAAAAGATTTTACCAGTAAAAGTCAAATCTTTTTATTGTATGGTATTGATTATAGATACAGTATCTAAATTACTCTTCTTTTTTCTTTTGAGCGAGTAGTCCAAAACCACCTAGAACTCCGACCAATCCAAGGGCAAGAAGATTTGCATCTACTCCTTCACCAGTACTTGGAAGTTGTTTTCCTTCAGGTTTTTCAGCTTGTGCTTGCGCTTGCGCTTCTGCTTTCACTGGTGCCTGCTTAGCTACTTGTGCTACTGGAGCAGGGGCCAGAGGTTTGTCATCTTGGGCATCAACTTTTGGACCAATCTCAACAATCTCAGTTACAGCTTCTTTGACAAGCTCTGTTCCCTTAAGACTGCTGTTGCCTTCAGTGTCAACCTCTACCAGATTTCTACGAAGTCCTTCAACTCCAGCTTGAACCAAGCGACGTTCTCCTGCCTGAAGACTAGGATTTACTCGTTCTTCATGTCCATATGCAATCTTTTCTTCCTCGACAAGCAATGCTGGATTGCTAATAGTCAAATCTTTGACGCCGTCTAGCGGTTGAACTCGACTTTCTACTTTGCTACCAACTTCAGTAATCTCTGGAACTGCTTCCTTGACTACTTCTGTCTGAAGAAGAGTTCGGTTGCCTTCTGCATCCACTTCAATCAAGCGACGGACTTGCCCATCCTCACCAGCTTGAACCAAGCGACGTTCACCTAACAAGAGGTCTCCTGATGGACGTTCTTGTCGTTCGAAGGCTACGGCTTCTTCCTCAACCACTAGTTCTGGTTTTTCTAGAATGACGTCGCCAGATCCATCTAATGGTTGTACGCGACTTTCTACCTTAGTACCAACTTCAACAATCTCAGTTACCGTCTCTTTGACAAGTTCTGTTCCCTTGAGACTGCGGTTTCCTTCCACATCAACCTCTACAAGATTTCTACGAAGCCCTTCCACTCCAGCTTGAACTAAACGACGTTCACCTACTAGGAGGTTTGAGTTTTCTCTTTCTTCATGTCCAAATGCAAGAACTTCTTCTTCAACTACCAGGCTTGGTTTCTTAACTTCCAAGACTTTTGATCCTTCTAGTGGCTCTACACGGCTTTCTACCTTGGTACCAACTTCTGTAATCTCTGGAACTGCTTCCTTGACTACTTCTGTCTGAAGAAGAGTTCGGTTGCCTTCTGCATCCACTTCAATCAAGCGACGAGTCTGACCTTCTACACCGTCCTGAACAATTCGACGTTCTCCTGCCTGAAGGCTAGGATTTACTCGTTCTTCATGTCCATATGCAACCTTTTCTTCCTCGACAACCAATGCTGGATTGCTAATGGTCAAATCTTTGATGCCGTCTAGCGGTTGAACTCGACTTTCTACTTTGGTACCAACTTCAGTAATCTCTGGAACTGCTTCCTTGACTACCTCTGTTTGAAGAAGGGTGCGGTTTCCTTTAGCATCCACTTCAATCAAGCGACGGGTTTGCCCATCCTCACCAGCTTGAACCACACGGCGTTCACCTAACAAGAGGTCTCCTGATGGACGTTCTTGACGAGTGAAAGCTACCCCTTCTTCCTCAACCACTAACTCAGGTAGAACTTCAACTGTTGGAGCAGTTTCGCCTTCTTCTAAGCTACCAACGTGGTGACTTTCTTCTGCAGGAGCTAGTTTCTGATTCAGCTTTTCTTTCATGTCCGCAAAAGCTTCTGGAGTTGGCGTTTGTGAAGATAACAAAGCTTCAGCTTGCGCAATCAACTCAGATTGAGGATCTTTTTCAAGAACGGATTCGAGCAAGCTTTCCAATTCTTCTCTAGCAGTTTGATAACGTTGATTTCCATCCAAGTCTGCACCAGCTTGTTTCAAATCGTTCAAGGCTTGGTTGACTGCTTCTTGACTAGCATCATGGTTTTCCAAGATAGCTTTTGCTGCAGCAAGCTTCTCAACCAAAGCTGCTTGTTTTTCTGCGTCAGCAAATGTATAAGCTAGTGTTTCTTTGCGTCCTTGAGCAGATGTGATTTCTTGTTTCAGATATTCGTCGTTAATCGCTGCCTTAGGTGATACTAGAACATCAAATTCGACAGTTTGACCTTGATAATGTAACTCAAGTTTTTGACGGCCTGTTTTTTGAGAATCATAACCTGTAATTTCGACTCCTTGGTCTGTAAAGCTATGTTCTGTCTCAGTCTCATCATCATACAAGACCTTGAAGCGTCCTTCTGATAAGTCAAGACTGTCGCCTACAAAGTAATCAATTTTAGGTTGTTTACTAATATACAAGCCTGCGACTTCTTTTGGACCAGCTTCTTCACCAGTCACTTGAACCTTGAAGATTCCTGCAACTGGAAGACCAAGATAGGTTACTGTTAACTCTTGTTCGCCATGGTGGTGAGCATCGTAGCCGTTGACTACAACACCTGCATGGCTGAAGTTGATGACTTCATCTGCTTCTTCACCCTCATATTTGACACGGAGAAGACCACCTTTAAGATTCAACTCCTCACCATCTTGGTAAGTTGTCTTTTTAGGTGCTGCTTCTAGACTGACAGACTTAATCTTTCTATCATCCTGAGGAATTGTTACAGCAAGAGTATTACTGATTTCTTTTCCTGGCAATTGTGTACGGTAATAAAGAAGGCTCGGACGTTTTTCAAAACTTAATGCATCTGTTGCCAGATCTCCCCCAACTACCGTATTTAAGGTAGCGATTGGAGTTTTTGAATCTGCCTTGTCATAGACTGTGATAGTTGCACCCGCAGGAACTTCTGAGAATCCAAGTTGAATCTTATTGTCTGTCAGAACACGCGCTGCCACTTTAGCCATTGGAATGTTTTGGCTCTCCGTATCTAGAGTTTCATACATCTTCCAGTTGTAGATGCGAATGGCTTTCCATGGTGTACCATTGTCCGATGTGATAACGTTCAAGCGCCAGTCTTGAGCTGTGATTGGACTATCAAGGGTAATATCTGAAACATGTGCTCTATTGCCACGAACAGCCTTGGCTAATTTCCACTCTCCAGCTTCATCCTTGTAGTAAAGGTCGAAATCTTTAGTGTTCATCAAACCATCGTTGACAGATTCTCCACCAGCACCGGCATGATCCATGACCCATCTTACAACACGGCGTGGTTGGGTCAAACGAATATCAACGCTACCACTTAATTGAGCAGAAGACCATTTATCAGATAGACTAGTGATGGTACCATTCAACATCCCTTCGATACCTTCTCCGCCTTCTGTATCTGGGAAGGTACTTCCGATAACAGTAGCTCCTGGAACAATGTTTTCTGCTAGAGGTCTTGGAAGACTTGTGTCTTGGACAGTCATTCCCCACTCAAAGTTTGTAGTTGCTGCTTCAGAGCGAAGACCGTTCTTACCAACTGCGACAACCTTCAACTTTTGACTCGTACCGGTTGCACTAGCTGAACGGCTAACTTTTGGTAGGTAGATCGTAGTTGCAGATGAGCCTGTCAATAGGCGCCAAGCATCGCCATCCTTCTCATAAACTTCATAGAAATCAGCGTCTTTATTGCCAGTAAATTGAACAATAGCTTCAGCTTCTTGGGCATTTTTCAGAGATTTCTTGGCTACGGTTAGAGCTGTTGGCGCTTGAGGAGCCTCTTGATTATCTGTCACAGTCAACTCACCCAAGTTAAATTGATAGCCTTTAACGGCAGCAGTATTTTCAAATGTGAGTTTGATCCCGTAAATAGTCTGACCAGCCAAGGCACTCAAATCAAATTCATCTTTTGTCCAATCGTCAGATAGAGTCAGCTCTTTACGAGCATTCTCGCCACCATAGGTATAGTTTTTCTGAGTTGCAAACTCTACATAGACCTTGCTTCCCTTACCACCTTTATGAGCAACACGAAGTTTCGTTTTATCGGTTACTTCCAGTTTTGTAGAGTAGAGACGAACATCTTGATTTGTATTTTCAGCTAGATCTCCAGCAAATTTAAGGGAGTTTCCTCCATTGTAGGCATCTTCAAAGTCATAGTCAACTTGAAGTTTAGCAGCTGATGATGTCTGCCACCAGCGCCATGTAGGCAAGATACCAGATACAGAACGATAGTTCCATTCAGAATCCTTAGAGACTTTACCGTCTACAAACCATTTCTTCCCATGTCCAGTGTTAAAGGATGTTGTAAAGGTACGTCCCACTGCTGGTGTGCGATCAGCTACAAGGTTGGCAATCCCGTACCAGTCCTTGTCATCTGGTTTTTGACCTGTTGGATCTCCTTGGTAACCTGTAAAGAAGATATTTTCATTCTTGTGATAGTCTTCTCCTGTCTTACCAAGACTAGTGATAGTATCAGGTGCAAAGAGTCCAAGTGACAAGCGGAGCTTTCCATTTTCATCTAGAAGGGCATCCCATTTCACTTTAGTCTTATAAGAACCACCTTGTTGCAATTCCAAACCTGCAAAAACATCATACTGGCTACGCTCTAGCCATTTTGCCATAGCTACAGAGTAATCATTTTTCTCTTTGGTCCAGTTAAAGTTGGCAAAGAAGTGATCCGCAGGAACCTTATCTCCTTCTTTTTGCATAAACTGATAATTGTACTCACCGAGTCCGTCTTCGTGATAACGACCATATTCATAGGTCATGGCATCGTACCAAGAATATTTGACTGGATGGTTCACTTGAGCTGCATATTCCTTGGTATAGAGCATGAAGTCCCGCATTTTCTTACCAAGTGGCGTTACGATATCTCCTGTTGTTTCTTGGTTAATAAAGTAACCATCAAATCCATAATATTTAGCCAAATCAACTAGCTTACGAGCGATCGGAAAAGTACCGTCTTCATCTTGTTGAAGAGCAGCAGCAAATTTTTCTTGGTCTGCAATGCTATTTGACCAGTTGAAGAATAGGGTACCCAACACAGGAACACCATTACGGTGACCAGCATCAATCACGTCTGGAGTTGGAACGAGTCCTTCCCAGAAGACCATGGAATTCAAGTACTGCCAGTAGTCAAAAGCGTAAGCTTTAAACTCTTCACCACCTACAGAAGCGTGATCTTTAGCCTTAGAGTTAGTATTAGCAAGGGCTTCGACTTTGGCATCCTTATTTGCTTTTTCGTTGATGACATGACCGCGGTAACGCTTAGCCAATTCTACTGAAGAGCGGTTAATAGCGTCATCTTCACGGGCACCTGGTTCCCATTTCAACAGGTCTTCCCAGGTGTCAAACTTAATTTCTTTTGGTCGAAGACTTTTCTCTTCCTTCTTAGGAATATCAGAAACCGTAGCTTTCTCTTCTGGTTTATTTTCGGCAGTTGCAGGCACTTCTGCTATCTTAGGAGTTTCAGTAGTTGCAGGCGCTTCTGCTGCCTTAGGAGTTTCAGCAGCCGGACCAGCTACTTCCTTATCATCAGTTGCAGTCAATTGATCCAAGCTTGGTCGTTCTTCTGAAACAGGTTGTTCACTCACCTTGTTTTCAGTCTCCTCCAACTGTTTTAATACCTCAGGTGAAGTTGTCGTTGGTTCTTCTGTGGTGGCAGGCGATGCTTGTTCTGTAGCAACGGCAGTAGTCGTTGTTTCATTCGCTGGAACAGCAACTTCTTCTGCTAGAGCTTGGTTGGCAAATAAAACCGAGCCAATCATCAAAGAGCAGGCACCCACTGATAATTTTCGAATACTATAGCGACAACGTTTCTCAAAAAATGGATTCTTCATCTTTTTCTCCTTTTACTCCCAAAAAGTAAGCGCTTTATTTTTGTTTTAAAAAAGTATCTGCCACTAAAATAGCAGAACTGTTCATGTTTATTTTACGATATTTATAAGTAGAGTCAACACTCATCCTAAAATATCTATAAATGGGTGAATAAATAATATAAATTAGACAATCATCTGCCTTTTTTCTAAATCTTAATGATGTTTTTCTAAAAAAAATGCGTTTACTACTTGTGAGATTGTTTAGAATCCTTTAAAATAGAATGGGAGAAATTCCGCGATTAGTTTTCGGAGGAAAAATAAAATGTCCATTAATTGGCAGGAAATTGCATTTCACTTTTTAGGTGGTCTGGGACTATTCTTATATAGTATCAAGACCATGGGGGACGGTTTGCAACAAGCAGCTGGAGATCGTCTTCGATATTACATTGACAAATATACTAGCAATCCTTTCTTTGGTATTCTGGTAGGGATTGGGATGACTGCACTGATTCAATCGAGTTCAGGTGTTACGGTTATTACAGTTGGTCTGGTTAGTGCCGGACTCTTGACCCTACGTCAGGCTATTGGGATTGTCATGGGAGCCAATATTGGGACAACTGTCACATCCTTTATCATCGGTTTTAAATTGGGAGACTACGCTTTGCCTATGCTCTTTATCGGAGCTGTCTGCCTCTTCTTCACCAAAAATAGAACCATCAATAACATCGGGCGAATTGTCTTTGGTGTTGGCGGTATCTTCTTCGCCCTCAATCTTATGAGTGGTGCTATGGAGCCCCTTAAGGATTTACAAGTCTTTAAAGACTACATGGTAGAACTTAGTAAGAACCCAATCTTGGGTGTTCTTGTCGGAACAGGTTTGACCCTTCTGATTCAAGCCTCCTCAGCGACCATCGGGATCCTACAAAATCTCTACGCTAGCAATCTGATTGACCTTCAGGGTGCCCTACCAGTGCTCTTTGGAGATAACATTGGAACAACCATCACTGCTATTATCGCTTCTTTGGGTGCTAATATTGCAGCCAAACGTGTGGCAGCAGCCCATGTGGCCTTTAACGTTATCGGGACTGTTATCTGTATTATCTTCCTCGTTCCATTTACAGGCTTAATCCAATGGTTTGAGAGCTTCTTAAATCTAGCTCCGGAAATGACCATTGCCTTTGCCCACGGAACCTTCAACATTACCAACACGATTATCCAGTTCCCATTCATCGGAGCTCTTGCCTTCATCGTAACTAAACTCATCCCTGGTGAAGATGAAGTTGTCAAATACGAGCCACTTTACCTTGATGAGCAACTGATCAAACAAGCTCCATCTATCGCTCTTGGAAATGCTAAAAAAGAACTGCTACACTTGGGTAATTATGCTGCGAAAGCTTTTGACCTCTCTTACGACTATATCATCAACTCTAATGAAAAAGTTGCGGAAAAGGGACATAAGACTGAAGAAGCCATCAATACCATTGATGAGCAATTGACGCGCTACCTTATCAGCCTCTCTGGTGAAGCCTTAAGCCAAAAAGAGAGTGAAGTCTTAACCAACATCCTTGACTCTTCACGTGATTTGGAACGTATCGGAGACCACGCTGAAGCTTTGATCAATCTTAACGATTACTTGCAACACAAGAATGTTCAATTCTCTGAGGCTGCATTAGAGGAGCTAGCTGAAATTTATCTTAAAACGAGTGAATTTGTCAAAGATGCTCTTGAAAGTGTAGAAAACAACGACCTTGAGAAAGCTCAAGCTCTTATCGAACGACACGAAGACATCAACAAGATGGAACGTGTCCTCCGTAAGACTCATATTAAACGTCTTAATAATGGTGAATGTTCTACTCAAGCAGGTGTTAACTTTATCGATATTATTTCACACTATACTCGTGTATCAGACCACGCTATGAACCTTGCCGAAAAGGTTTTAGCAGAACAAATTTAATAAGTAAGAAGCCACCTTAACTTAGGTGGTTTTTTCGTTTCTTACTTGAGAGTCTCTTTTCTAATGGATAGAAAAAATGCTTTGATTCACAATGGAATCAAAGCATTTTAAATAGTTCCCCAATCATAAAGGCAGAGGCAGCAGAACCCCTGTACTTGGCTTCCTCTCTTTTGATAAAGCGGGCCAAATTGACTAACTCTGGTGCTGGTGTTTTGGGATTCTTGAGTAGTTCAAGAGTAACCAGACCTGACAAACGCACCGCTAGCAAGCGTTCATTGGTGCTGGGTAATTGCTTAGCAGTCTCTACAAGTGCAAGTACTAAATCTTCACTAAGGTTCTGACGGGCATTATTGTAAAGATCCCGAATCAAGGTTTCTAGGTTGGCTTCTTCCATCCCTATTGCCTCCACCTTTTCTGTTTAATAGTTTTTAATCAAATCTACAGTAGAGCGATCCAATTTTTTAACCAAGGCTTGTAAGAAAGCTTGTGCTTCAAGGAAATCGTCCATTGCATAAAGTGTTTGGTGAGAGTGGATATAACGCGCACAAACACCGATTGTTGTTGATGGTACACCACCATTTTTCAGATGAGCTGCCCCGGCATCAGTTCCACCTTTTCCACAGTAGTATTGGTACTTGACTCCAGATTCTTCAGCAGTTGTCAAAAGGAAATCCTTCATCCCTGGGAGAAGCAAGTGACCTGGATCGTAGAAACGAATCAAGGTTCCATCCCCAATCTTACCTTGACCACCATAAACATCACCTGCTGGTGAACAGTCAACTGCCAGGAATACTTCTGGGTCAAATTTGGTTGTTGATGTATGAGCACCACGAAGTCCGACTTCTTCTTGAACGTTAGCCCCAAGGTAAAGTTCATTTCCTAGTTTTTGGCCTGACAAGTTTTCAGCCAACTCGCTAACCATGAGAACTCCGTAACGGTTGTCCCATGCTTTTGAGATGATATTTTTTTCGTTAGCTGTTAGGATTGCGCTACTATCTGGAACGATGGTATCTCCTGGGCGGATACCAAAACTTTCAGCCTCAGCCTTATCCGCAAAACCACCATCAAAGACGATATCTGAAACAGCTGGCATGGTTGGCCCACCTGTTCCACGAGTCAAATGTGGAGGTACTGAACCTGAGATGACTGGAATTTCACGTCCTTGGCGCGTAAAGAGTTTAAAACGTTGGCTACTGACAACCATCGGGTTCCAGCCACCGATTTCAACTACTCGGAAGGTTCCATCTGGTTTGATTTCACTTACCATAAAACCAACTTCATCCATGTGAGATGCTACCAAAACACGAGGTGCGTTGACTGCTTCTGAGTGTTTGATACCAAAAATACCTCCTAGGCCATCAGTCACTACTTCATCCACGTGAGGAGTTATCTTCTCACGAAGATAAGCGCGTACAGGTGCTTCATGACCTGAGATAGCAGAAAGTTCTGTTACTTCTTTGATTTTAGAAAATAATGTTGTCATTTCAGTTCCTTCTTTCTTTCCACCATTTTACCACTTTTTATAGGAGAAAGGTAGTAGAAATCGATATTTCACCAAGCAAATTACTCCTTGAAACAAAAAAGAGAGTGGGACAGAAATCGGTCATTCGTTAGAATTCGATTTCGTCGTCCCACCTCCGCACAGTTGAGTAGGGCTGTAAAAGCTGATGAAATCAGCCTAGTAGAGCCCACTCAACCACTGCGTCTTGCTCGACAATCCAAAGACAATTGAGAGGCCAGGACTTTTGTCCCAGCCTCTTTTTATTTTGAATTTCTCTTTAAAGAAAAGTGATCTGGTACGGGGTCCTTACCTATTTCAGACCAAGGATGACATCGTAAAATCCTTGCCAATCCCATCAGAACCCCCTTAAATCCATGCTTTTCGATAGCCTGAATCATGTAGTTTGAACAGCTGGGTTCAAATCTACAAGAAGGCGGAAAAGCCGGGGATATAAACCGTTGGTAAAAGCGCACAGGCGCAATTAAAATTCTTTTCATGATTTCTTGGTTACAGCCATGGTATGTAGTTGGCTAATTTCCTTTTTATTGAGACGACGTGATTCTCCTGGACGAAGTCCTGTCAAATCTAGGTGTCCAAAACGTGTCCGAGACAACTTATCCACTGGTAGCCCAACCGCTTCAAACATCTTTTTAACCTGGTGGTTACGTCCTTCATGAATGGTCAGCTGTACTACAGATCGGTTTTTGACTGGATCTACTTTCAGAATCTCATAAACTGCTGGCTTAGTCTTCTTGCCATCAATCTCAACCCCTCGAGTCAAGGGACGGAGATTTTCTTTGTTAGCAATCCCTTTTACACGCGCCACATAAACCTTATCGATTTCATTACGTGGGTGAATCATCTCGTCTGTAAAATCCCCATCATTGGTCAAAATCAAGACACCTGATGTGTCCCAGTCCAAACGTCCCACAGGGTAGATACGCTCTTTCACATTAGGCAAAAGATCAACAACCGTCTTACGTCCCTTATCATCTGTTACACTGGAAATCACTCCGCGGGGTTTATTGAGAAGATAGTAGACCTTTTCTTCGTTATAGATAGGTTGACCTTCAACCTCTACCTTATCGCCAGACTTAATGGTTGTCGCTAGTTCACGCACCACCTGACCGTTGACAGTCACCAAGCCTTGCTTGATCAACTCCTCTGCTTTTCTCCTACTGGCCACTCCTGCGTGGGCAATATATTTATTGATTCTCATCTTCTTCTATCCTTTCACCAAATAATTGGCTTTCTTGTGCTTGAATTTCAAGCTCATCAATCACAGGCAATTCTTCCAAATGGTTAATACCCATGTAATCTAGAAAATAATCCGTAGTTACATAGAGATTAGGTCGTCCAAGAACTTCTTTCTTTCCATCTTCTCTTATCAAATCGAAAGCCTGTAACTTAGCTAGAGCACCGCTTGAATTAACCCCACGAATAGCATCAATCTCAATTCTTGTGATAGGCTGCTTGTAGGCAATGATGGACAAGGTTTCAAGTGCAGCCCGAGATAAACTCTGGTTGATTGGCGCCTTAGAATATTCTTTCAAAATATCCGCAAATTGAGGCTTGGTCACCAATCTGTAGGCACCTCCTGTCTCAATCAGAGCCAGACTAGAATCCTGGTCTTTTTCATACTTTTTGGCTAATTTTTCAAGACTCTGCTGAACCCCTGTTGGTGGTAGCGCTAAGAGTTCTGCCAACTGACGAGCCCTAATCCCATCTTCACCCGACACAAACAGGAGTGCTTCTATTTTTGCTAAAGTACTCATACTTCCTCTCTATCAAGCCTGACTTTGCTCTACTTGATTTTCCTCATTCTTTTTTATGAGATAGATATCTCCAAAACTCTCTTTTTGAATCAAGAGAATTTCTTGGGTTTTAATCAACTCCAAGGTTGCTAAAAAGAGTGTAATGACCTCTTGTAAATCTTTTGTTTCTTTAAACAAATCCTGCAAGCACAATTGTTGACCTTCAACCAAGGCTTCTCGGACGATGACCATCATATCCTCAATCTTATACTCATCTCGTAAAATAGTTGTATGATTTTTTGAGAATTCTTCCTTTTTCTTGGTCAGTAAGGTTGAAAAGGCTAAGAAAAGATCGATGGTTGTCTTATCGTGCACAAGTTCAGCATCCTCATAAATCAACTCAGTAGGTGCTTTAGAATAATACTGAGCTCGTTCTTGGTGCTTAACTTCCAACTGCTCCCCCAAGAGTTTAAACTTGCGGTATTCTTCGATTTGAGAAAGGAGATCCTGTTCCAGATCATCCTCCAAATCCGTCACTTCTGCAACCTTGGGCAAGAGCTTACGACTTTTGATAAGCATCAGTTGGCTAGCCATCACCATATATTCCCCTGCCACTTCTAAACGCATAGCTTGTAAGGTTGATACATAGGCTAGATACTGCTCAATAACCTCTGTAATAGGCACATCATAGATATCCACCTGGTACTTGGAAACCAAGTGCAAGAGCAAGTCTAAAGGCCCTTCAAAATCTTTTAATTTAATATCCATTATCTATATTTTTCTAAGGTCATGACTGTTTTTAATCCTAATTTTTTAGCAATTTCGTACAAGTCAACCTTTTCTTCGATTTGTCTTAGTATAAACTGTTCCCTTAATCCTTGAGCCGATAAATCTGCAAAGCCTTTTTCCTTTAGAAAGGCTTCTAACTGACGAAAGGCCCATTGACGAGAATATGGCTTACCAGTTTTTTCAAAGAGGTAGGTCTGTCCCATCAAGGGTTCTAACTCCGCAAGTAATTTTGTAGGAAGACTCAAGATTCTTTGTTGAGAAGCTTTATTGATTCTCAATACTTGGAAATCCAGGTTCACATCACTTGTTTTTAAAGCTAGAATTTCACTAGGCAAAAGGCCCAACTCTACTATCAGCAAGGCTATCAAGCGCCCTTCTGGAAAAGAACTTTCTTGCCAGAAAGAACTCAAATCTAAAAGCTCTGACTTGACTTGTTTTTTCTCAGCCTGTTTCGGCAATTCCAAACGATAAAAGGTGCCAATCTTTCCTTTCTGGTATAAAAAGTAAAGAAATTGATTGCATGCAGAAACTTTACGCTTTTGGGCACTAATTTTAAAATTTGATAGTTGAGCTTGGTAGATTTTTAAACTTGTCTCAGAAATTCGTGCTCCAATAAGATCTAAAAACTGCTCCAAGTCATACTTATAAGACTGTTTAGAATTACTCGTTAGATGTTGTTTTTCTTCTAAAAATACTGAAATCCATTCTCTCATTTGCTTCGAATCTCATATTCCTTACTAAAGTCATGCAGGAGGGCATTGACAGCCTTGAGGATTGACTTCCGCGTGATAATTCCTTGGAAAAGGCCATCCTTACCAACCACTGGCAGGAAAGACTCATCCACTAGCTTATGTAAAACATCCGTCAATGTATAGTCTGGATTAACCACTGCTACATCCTTTTTCGTCATGTATACGATATCCGTATCTGCCATGGCTTCCTGGCTCAATCCCTGCTCCATCTGGTAGGCAAGGATGTCTCTAAGCCCAATGGTCCCGACAAATTCTTTCTTATCAGTTACTACTGGCACTCTAGTATAGGTCATCTGGCTTAGGAGGAGAATGGCATGATCTGCATTGTGGCTATCAATGAGTACCGCCAAATTTTCAGCAGAAGTTAAAAAGGTTTCCTCTTGCTCCAGTAAAAACTGTTCAAACTCTTTGACAATCATCGAGCGAACTCCTTGGACAAGCCAGGAAATACCTCATGGTCACGTGTCAAAAAGTCCACTTTGAAACTCTTGTCATCAATCTCTACACGCGCATAGAGGCATTCTCTAATGGTTCCCCGTGGTTGACTGATAGAACCTGGATTCAAAAAGAGAGTCTTTCCCTCCATCCAAGCACTTGGTACATGCAAGTGACCATAGAGACAGATATCAGCATCTTCCTCTTGAGCCCAGAAATCTAGTCTTTGGAAATTGAAGTTAATATCAAACAAGTGTCCGTGAGTCTGGATGATTTTGGTAGGGCCCAGTTGAATCACCAAACGCTCAGGATAGTCGATATAAAAGTCCATATTCCCTCTGACAACATGAATTCCCTCCCAAAGCGGACTTTCCGGACGAAGCTCCGAGTCGCCATTGTGAAAAATAGCATCAACTTTCCCGAGATAGCGGTCGCGGATTTCCTCTACAATCAAGCTGTCTCCATGAGAATCACTCATTACAATGATGGTTTGCTTTGCCATGATGGAAATACCTCCAAAAGTTTCTTAACGGCTAAGGCACGGTGAGATTGACTATTTTTTTCTTCTAAGGTTAACTCTGCTGAAGTTTTACCTGTTTCTCCTACTAAGAAGAGCGGATCATATCCAAAACCATTTTCACCCTTAGGTTCAAAGTTAATATAACCTGGCCAGTCAGCTTCGACAACCAAGCTTTCCTTACCGGGACTAGCTACGACTAAAGTTGTGTGGAATTGAGCGGAACGGTCCTTGAGTTCAAAGACCATGGCTAATTCGTGCAAGAGTTTGGCATTGTTTTCTTGGTCACTTGCCCCTACTCCTGCAAATCTAGCTGACCATACCCCTGGTAATCCACCGAGGACATCGACTTTAAGTCCAGAGTCGTCTGCCAAAACCATCTTACCAGTCAATTTGGAGATGTTTTCTGCCTTCAGACGGGCATTTTCTTCAAAGGTCATCCCTGTTTCAGCTACTTCAGGTAGGTCTGGATAATCATTAAGGTTCTCCACATCATATCCAAGTTTGTCAAAGATAGCACGAAACTCCTTGGTCTTCCCCTCGTTACGAGTCGCTATGAGCAAGGTTTCTCTGACCTTGTTTGTCTGAAAGAAGGCTTCTACATCCACTCCTTCTTTGGGCAATTCTACATGCAAGAGTTTCCCATTTTCAACCAAAAGCAGAGCTCCCTGACGTTGAATGACTTCTAAATCGCGTCCTGCCTCCTGGTTGAGTATATCTACCACAAATGAGAGTAAGCGATAAAGAGAACCATATCGTAAAACAGTGACTGAAAGCGGAAAGCCTCGCTCCTCATCTCGAAAGATTTTAGCCATTTCAATAAGAGGAAAGTCTAACTCATCATCAGTTAAGGTCCGGATGCCTCCTAAAACACTGTAGGAGCCTACATACCAGTCCTGGTCATCCTTGTATTCATAAATTTTGTTTGTCATAATGTTACATGCTCCACATGAATCTCTTTTTCCAGCCATTCAGCACCAATCTGAGCAAAACTATGGCTATTTGCAGTCGTATAGAAACGGTGTTGCAGCGGGTCTGCATCACGGCTACGATTGATTTCAAAATAATTAAGTAAGACAGAGATATCCCGCACGCACTCTGCGCCACTATCGATCAGTTTTACATCCGGTCCCATGACATTTTGGATGATAGGGCGAAGAAGCGGATAATGAGTACAACCTAAAATCAGGCTATCCACCCTTCCGACCAGAGGACGTAGGGTTTCATAGACTACTTTCTTGGTCACACTGGTTGAAAGTGCACCTGACTCAACCAAAGGAGCAAATTTGGGACAAGCCAAACTTTCAACTTGTAAATCCGGATCTAGATCATGGATTTTTTGTCGATAGATATCTGATTGTACTGTCATCGGTGTTCCAATCACACCAATTTTCCCACCTTGGCTAGATTTGATAGCCGCTGAAGCCCCAGGCAAGATGACACCCAGTACAGGAATATCCAACTTGGACTTAATTTCTTCCCAGACGACCGCAGTCGCAGTATTACAGGCAATGACAATCATCTTGACATCCTTGGTCAAAAGAAAGTTGACCAGTTGCCAAGTATATTCACGAATTTGCTCAGCAGGACGAGGACCATAGGGTGCCCGTGCTGAATCTCCAATATAGACGATTTCTTCATGAGGAAGCTGGCGCATCAGCTCACGTACGACAGTCAAGCCTCCAACACCCGAATCCAATAAACCAATCGGTCGATTATCCATACAGTCTTCTTTCTAGTCTTATTTTTCTGATTGATAGTTCATTATCATTACATTTCTTACTGAAATTTAGGACAGACTGATAAGTCATCAGTTGCCCCCATCTTAATCATAATCAAATATCAATAGAATGCAAGGAAAAAGTCTTAGCTCTAAAGATCAGTTGAACATAGTGAGAAGTCTGGAATTTTCATCCCAGACTTTTCCTATTTATTTCTTTTTATTGTTAGCAAGGGCTGCTTTTTGTTGGCGAATGATTTGGTGGTACACTTGTTGTACCTTAGCTTCGCTTGGCTTTTGACCATTTGCACTCAACAGAGTACGAACTGCTTCGGCATTTAAACGGGGGTTGTCCGCAAATTCTTTTTCGATTTGCTTACGTACCAAGTACATTCCTCCAAGTGCTCCACCAAGGAAAGCTAAAACAATCAATACAATTGCTAAAATAAGGTCCATAATATTTCTCCTGTTTCTTTTTGAATCTTCTATATTATACCATAAAGTCCCACGCCTGACTAGTTTGATTTACGCTTTCAAAAGGATCGGTAATTACTCAGATTCTTTTTTATCTCTCAACTTTTTTATTTCAGTAGAATTAAAAAAAGAACTAAAATTTGGTAAAATAACACTGTTTTTCCTAAAAACCCTTGCATTAGACCGATTTATTTGCTATATTAAGATTATACAAAACAAAGGAAACATCTTTCTGCAAGGCTTATTTTTTTTACACGAAAATGTATGCGCTTACAGATTTGAGAAAGGAGTTTTTATGGAGAAGAGCTATTGGGAAAAATCCTGTAAGTATAGCATCCGAAAATTGACCGTTGGTACTGCTTCTGTTTTACTGGGAGCTGTTTTTCTTGCAACACAGAATGTCGCTGCAGATGGCATCGAAGTGAAAGAAAATCAAGCAAGTGTCAGCGAAACTACGGTTCAAGTAGATACGAAAGTAGAGGAGCCAACTCAAGAGAACAAAGAAAATCAGCCCAGCACAGAAAAACCATCTTCTACTGAATTAGCTGTTAAAGAGATGAAGGCAGAAAAAGAAACACCTCAGACCGAGAGTCAATCAGAGGCTAACGCCGTAGCTGAACCTTCTGAAAATAAGGAGAGTGAAAAGCCAGAACTTCCTATGACTAAGCAAGAAAACTATCAACTTCATTATGACCAACCAACTGCTCCTTCTTATGACGGTTGGGAAAAACAAGCCCTTCCAGTCGGAAATGGAGAAATGGGGGCAAAAGTTTTTGGACTCATCGGTGAAGAAAGAATCCAATACAACGAAAAAACGCTTTGGTCTGGAGGTCCACAACCAGATAGTACTGACTACAACGGAGGAAACTATCAGGACCGTTATAAGGTCTTAGCAGAAATTCGGAAAGCATTGGAAGAAGGAAACCGCCAAAAAGCCAAACAATTAGCTGAGCGTAACCTCGTAGGACCAAACAATGCTCAGTATGGTCGTTACTTATCTTTTGGTGATATCTTTATGGTCTTTAACAACCAAAAGAAAGGCTTGGAAAATGTTACCGACTATCATCGTGGCTTAGATATTTCTGAAGCTATCTCGACTACTTCTTATACCCAGGACGGGACAAACTTTAAACGCGAAACCTTCTCTAGCTATCCTGACGATGTTACCGTGACTCACTTGAGTAAAAAAGGGGATAAGACCCTTGATTTTACCCTTTGGAATAGCTTGACAGAAGATTTACTTGCGAATGGCGATTACTCCTGGGAATATTCAAATTATAAACAAGGGGCAGTCACTACCGATTCACATGGTATTTTGCTCAAGGGAACTGTTAAAGACAATGGTCTGAAATTTGCTTCCTATCTTGGAATCAAGACGGACGGACAAGTCACTGCTCAAGATGGCTATTTGACCGTCACTGGGGCCAGCTATGCGACCCTTTTACTCAGTGCCAAGACCAACTTTGCTCAAAATCCAAAAACCAACTATCGCAAGGATATTGACCTAGAGAAAACTGTTAAGTCTATCGTTGAGGCTGCCAAGGCAAAAGATTATGAAACTCTAAAAAATGACCACATCAAGGACTATCAAAGTCTTTTCAACCGTGTTCAACTAAATCTTGGGGGTAACAAATCTAGCCAAACTACCAAAGAAGCTCTACATACCTACAATCCAGAAAAAGGGCAAAAATTAGAAGAGCTCTTCTTCCAATACGGACGTTATCTCCTCATCAGTTCTTCTCGTGATCGGACGGATGCCCTTCCTGCCAACTTGCAAGGAGTTTGGAATGCGGTAGACAATCCACCTTGGAACTCAGATTACCATCTCAATGTCAATCTACAAATGAACTATTGGCCTGCCTACATGAACAATCTTGCGGAAACGGCTAAGCCAATGATCAATTATATTGATGACATGCGCTACTATGGCCGTATCGCTGCTAAGGAATATGCAGGGATCGAATCCAAAGAAGGCCAAGAAAACGGATGGCTGGTTCATACTCAAGCAACACCATTTGGCTGGACAACTCCAGGTTGGGATTATTATTGGGGTTGGTCTCCTGCAGCCAATGCTTGGATGATGCAAAACGTCTATGACTACTACAAGTTCACCAAGGACGAGACCTATCTCAAAGAAAAGATTTATCCAATGCTCAAGGAAACAACCAAGTTCTGGAATTCCTTCTTGCACTACGACAAATCTAGTGACCGTTGGGTATCTTCTCCATCCTATTCACCAGAGCATGGAACCATCACGATTGGAAATACCTTCGACCAATCTCTGGTTTGGCAACTATTCCACGACTATATGGAAGCCGCCAATCATCTCAATGTCGACCAAGACTTGGTTACCGAAGTGAAGGCTAAATTTGACAAACTCAAACCACTTCATATCAACCAAGATGATCGAATCAAGGAATGGTACGAAGAAGACAGTCCTCAATTCACCAACGAAGGCATTGAAAACCACCATCGTCACGTTTCTCATCTAGTTGGTCTCTTCCCAGGTACTTTATTTGGCAAGGATCAGCCTGAATACCTAGAGGCAGCACGCGCAACCTTAAACCACCGTGGAGATGGTGGAACAGGTTGGTCTAAGGCCAATAAAATCAACCTCTGGGCTCGCCTGCTTGATGGAAATCGTGCCCACCGTTTGTTGGCAGAACAACTCAAATCTTCAACTCTTGAAAACCTCTGGGATACACACGCGCCTTTCCAAATCGATGGTAACTTTGGTGCTACCAGCGGGATGGCAGAAATGCTCCTTCAATCCCACACAGGCTACATCGCTCCATTACCAGCCCTTCCAGATGCATGGAAAGACGGACAAGTTTCAGGTTTAGTCGCTCGTGGAAACTTTGAAGTCAGCATGAAATGGAAAGAAAAGAATCTTGAAACGCTATCTTTCATTTCTAATGTTGGTGGGGATTTAGTCGTAGACTATCCAAATATCGAAGCTAGCCTCGTCAAGGTTAACGGTAAGGAAGTGCAAGCAAGCCGCATCAAAGACAATCGCATCCAGCTTGCGACTCAAAAGGGCGATGTCATCACCTTTGAAAACTTCCCTGGCCGTATCACCCGTCTAACTGCACAACGAAAAGATTCAACGACTGCAGAACTCAATTTCAATGCTGTCGAAGGGGCGACTCATTATGTCATCCATCGAGAAAGTAGGGATGAAAATAGTCAAACCTCTACAGTACGTGAGTTTACAACCAATCAAACTCGTTTTATCGACCGTTCTATTGATTCAAGCCACGCTTATACATACACTGTTCAGGCTATTTTAGGAGACCGTTCAACACCTATTTCTGATACGGCTTCAATCTCTGCCTTTAATGAGCTAATGGACGATCGTGATTCTCGCATCCAGTACGGAGCTGCCTTTGGAGATTGGTCTGACTCAGAACTATTTGGCGGAACTGAAAAATACGCCGATATCTCAAATGGAAATTATTCCGATAAGGATGCAACAGCAACCATTCCTTTCAATGGCCCTGGTATTGAAATCTACGGACTCAAATCTTCTCAATTAGGACTCGCTGATGTTACAATTGATGGCAAATCTGTTGGAGAGCTTGATTTCTATACAGCTGGTGCTACTGAAAAGGGTGTCCTAATCGGTCGTTATACAAATCTTTCTTCAGGCCCTCACCTCATGACCATCACTGTTAAACGAGAACATAAGGGACGAGGAAGTGAACGCTCAAAAATTTCCTTAGACTACTTCAAGGTCTTCCCAGGACAAGGAGAAACCGTTGAGAAAATAGATGATCGTGATTCTCGTATCCAATACGGTTCAGCATTTAAAGACTGGACTGATGCGGAACTCTATGCTTCTACAGAGAAATATGCAGATATTAATGCAGATGAGAGTCTCGCTTCTGAAGCAACTGCAAGAATTCCATTCTCTGGTACAGGTATCCGTATCTATGGACTGAAAACATCTGCCCTTGGCAAGGCACTTGTGACGCTCGATGGAAAAGAAATGCCAAGCCTTGACTTTTACACTGCCGGAACTACTGAAAAAGGAGCGTTGATTGGAGAATTCACTAATCTAGCAGATGGTGACCATGTCCTAACTTTGAAAGTGGATCCAGATTCTCCAGAAGGTCGAAAGAAAATCTCTCTTGATTCATTCGATATTCTAAAGGCTCCATCAGTATCGTTAGATACACCAATCCTCGAACCTGTTAAGGCGGAAGATAAGACAGTTACCCTTACTTTACCAACTGGTAATTGGGATGCTGTAGCTGTGACATTCCCTGGCGTCAAAGACCCTCTCTTACTCAGAAAAGTCGATGACGATCATCTTGTCACTTCTGGTGAGCAAACTGTCCTAACCATCAAGGATAACAAAGTAGAAATCGACATCCCTGAAACTACGGACGGCAAAGCTGGCAATGCAATAGAAGCTTATGCTATCCTAGGAGAAACAAGAAGCAGTACGATTGTAACTGTCTTTCCAAAGGGTGAACATGCACCTGAGGAAGAAAAAGTCGTTACAAGTAAAGGTGATGAGCCCGCTCCAGTAGTGACCATACCTGAATATACTGACCCAATTGGGACTGCAGGGGAACAAGAAGCTCCTATCGTGGATGTCCCTGAATACACTGAGCCTATCGGTACTGCAGGGGAACAAGAAGCTCCTATCGTGGATGTCCCTGAATACACTGAGCCTATCGGTACTGCAGGGGAACAGGAAGCTCCTATCGTGAATATTCCTGAATACACTGAGCCTATCGGTACTGCAGGAGAACAAGAAGCTCCTATCGTGGATATCCCTGAATACACTGAGCCTATCGGTACTGCGAGCGACCAGGCGGCTCCTATTGTGGATATCCCTGAATACACTAAGCCTATCGGCACTGCGGGGGAACAAGAAGCTCCTGTCGTGGATATCCCTGAATACACTGAGCCTATCGGCACTGCGGGGGAACAAGAAGCTCCTATCGTGGATGTCCCTGAGTACACTGAACCTATCGGCACTGCGAGCGACCAGGCCGCTCCTGTCGTAGATATCCCTGAATACACTGGACCTATCGGTACTGCAGGGGAACAGGAAGCTCCTATCATAGATGTCCCTGAATACACTGGGCCTATCGGCACTGCGAGCGATCAAGCGGCTCCTGTCGTAGATATCCCTGAATACACTGGGCCTATCGGCACTGCGAGTGACCAGGTGGCTCCTATTGTAGATATTCCTGAGTACACTGGACCTATCGGAACTGCGAGTGACCAGGTGGCTCCTATTGTAGATATTCCTGAGTACACTGGACCTATCGGAACTGCGAGTGACCAGGCGGCTCCAAGCATTTCGCTTCCTGAGTTTAAACTCAAAGCCTTAAAAGACCAGGCTACAGGAGTAAAAGTCATCAGCGGAGCAAATGAGCTAGGTGAAGCAAGCTATCTTGAAATCCAAAAAGTAGAGAAGCAAGAACTCTTGGGCAAGAAATATGATGCCTACGCGATTCAACTCAAGAATGAAAATGGTCAGCCTATCCAACCAAAAGGTGCTGTCCTCGTTCGATTACCAATTTCTGGCCCAGTCCAAGAATTCTATCGCTTCAGTTCAGAAAAAGACTTGAAAGCACAAGATTTCGAGATTCGTGATGGAATGCTTGAGTTTCTCACCCTTGATTTGACTAGTTATGCTATCGTCTACAAGTCCGAAACCGAACTTGAACAAGCAAGTTCAACTCAAGCAGAGCCAGCAAGTCCTTTAGCTAATAGAAATGATTTCGATGTCGAAACTGCTAAATATGATCAGCAACTTCCTGCTACAGGAGAAGAGTCTAGCCCACTCCTCTTCATGGCAAGTCTCAGTCTAGCTTTAACTGCAGCCTTCTTGCTTAAAGGTAAAAAAGAGTGATTCCAATAAATCTATAAAGATTTAGATAAATAGAAAAAGGATGAGTAATTTACTCATCCTTTTGATTCATTTCAGAGTCTTTTAAAATAAACTAAAAAGCCAGTTATAAATCCAGTTAAAAATCGAATATAACAAATTCAAAAGGAGTTCATAAAAAAATAAACAAATATGATACCAAATGAATTCTACAATCATAATCAGTGGCTTGACTAGGATATAAAATAAAATATCCCAAATAAATTTCATTTTTTATCTTCCTTTCTAGGAAGCCCAAGAATCCCTGGTAAGGAAGAACTTAGTTTTAAAGCTAGAATAAATCTAGTCAACTCTAACACTTCTGGCTCGGATTCCTTTTTTTCAGTTAAAACTTCCATTCCTTTTGCCCAGAGGCATATCCCAATCGTTCTAGCCATTCCTGTAAAAAAATTTGGTTGGTTGTCCATGTGATTCTCCCGTAGTTGATATCATTTCTAACAGATTAGTTCTTATTGTGTTTAGTATATCAAATTTATATAGATTATCAAGTTTTTATCTGCAAAATAAAAAAGTTTCATAACCTTTCTAGAATAGCTCTAGCAAGATGATGAAACTTTATTGATTACTTCATTTCTTTTTTATAGCGTTCCAATTCTGCTTGGTTAGCCCAAACATAATGACCTGGACGAATTTCTACCATGGAAGGTTTGTCAGTTTCGTAGTCATGTTGATCTGGATCATAGACTTTCAAAACTTTTTTACGTTCCAAGATTGGGTCTGGGATTGGTACAGCTGAAAGGAGTGCTTGTGTATATGGATGAACTGGATTGTTAAACAATTCTTCAGTTTCAGCCACTTCAACAATAACCCCCTTATAAATTACCGCGATACGATCAGAGATGAAACGAACTACTGACAAATCGTGGGCGATAAAGAGATAGGTCAAGCCCAATTCCTTCTGGAATTTCTTGAGCAAGTTCAAAACTTGGGCACGAACTGAAACGTCCAAGGCTGAAATCGGCTCATCTGCGATAACAAAGTCAGGTTGCATAACCAAGGCACGAGCGATACCAATACGTTGACGTTGTCCACCTGAAAACTCATGAGGATAACGTGTCAAATGTTCAGCCAAAAGTCCAACTTCACTAATGATCTTTTTAACTTTTTCTTGTCTTTCTTCCTCATCCTTAAATAGATGAAAATTATAAAGACCTTCAGAAATGATATAGTCAACCGTTGCACGCTCATTCAAACTAGCAGCAGGGTCTTGGAAAATCATTTGAATACGACGGATTACTTCAGCTTCTTGAGCTCGTGATTTTTTACCATTAATTTTTTGACCATCAAAGATGATATCACCTTTACTGGTATTATTCAAACCGATGATTGCACGACCAATCGTTGTTTTACCACTACCTGACTCACCAACTAGAGAGAAAGTTTCACCTTTGTTGATAAAGAAGTTAGCATTTTTAACGGCTACAAACTTTTTGCTTCCTTCACCGAAGGAAATCTCTAAGTCTTTAATTTCTACTAATTTTTCAGACATTTCCTTCCTCCTAGTTTTCTAGATGAACAAGACCCATTCTCTCACGAATCTTGTCATGTAAATTTGAAATTACTGCTGGTTTTTCAACTTTTGGAGCTCGTTCATCAAGCAACCATGTTTTTGCCCAGTGAGTATCTGACACAGCAAATTGAGGTGCTTTTTCTTCGAAATCAATCTTCATCGCATAATCTGAACGAAGAGCAAATGCATCTCCCTTCAATTCTGTATAAAGTGATGGAGGTGTTCCCGGAATTGAATACAATTCTCCTTTATCGTCAGCCAACTGTGGCAAACTTGATAAGAGGCTCCATGTGTATGGGTGACGTGGATCGTAGAAGATTTCTTCAACTGTACCATACTCAACGATTTCACCAGCATACATAACCGCAACTTTATCAGCAATACTTGCTACCACACCAAGGTCGTGTGTGATAAAGATTGTTGTAAAGTGGTATTCATTTTGTAGAGACTTCAACAAGTCAATAATCTGAGCCTGAATCGTCACATCAAGGGCAGTTGTTGGCTCATCACAGATCAAAACATCTGGGCGACACGCAAGAGCAATAGCGATAACGATACGTTGACGCATCCCTCCAGAATATTGGAATGGATACTCCTCAAAACGCTTTTCAGCATCAGGAATACCAACCTTATTCATGTAGTCGATAGCCATTTCTTTTGCTTCTTTAGCTGTTTTCCCTTGGTGTTTAATAATAACCTCAGTAATTTGGCTTCCGATTGTTTTGATTGGGTCCAAACTAGTCATAGGATCTTGGAAGATAGTTGCAATCTTCGCACCACGAATTTGTTCCCAATCTTTGTGAGACGAAAGTGCTGTTAGGTCTTGTCCACGGTAATCGATGCTCCCCTGAGCGATACGCCCGTTTTCTTCTAACATTCCTGTAAAAGTTTTTGTCAAAACTGATTTACCCGAACCAGATTCTCCAACCAAGGCAAGAACTTCTCCTTCAATCAACTCAAGAGAAACTCCGCGAATAGCTGTCAAAACTTTGTCACGAACATCAAATTCCACGACAATATCTTGAGCAGATAAAATTACATTTTTATTATTAGTCATTTCTACTCCTATCTATGTGTACGTGGATCACTAGCATCGGCTAGGTTTTGTCCAACAATGAATAGTGATAAGGACACCAAGACCAAAGTTGTCAATGGAATCCAGAAGAGGTAAGCATTTGTCGTTACGTTCTGAGAATAATCTGAAATCAATCGTCCCAAACTAGGAACCGTAATTGGTAGACCAAGCCCAAAGAATGAAAGGAAAGCTTCGTATGAGATAAATGCCGGAAGCATTTGTGTCAAAGTCGTCACGATAACAGATACCAACTGAGGCATAATGTTTTTCACTACAATCTTAAATGTTGGTGTCCCAAGCGTACGAGAAGCAAGGTTATACTCCAAATCACGGTAACGCATGATTTGAATACGGATTGAATAAGCAATACCAATCCATGTAGTTACACTCATGGCAAAAATCAAATTCCAGAAACCTGCACCGATAGAGTAAGTCAAAACAATGACAATCAAAAGAGATGGTATGTTATTGATAACGTTGTAAACTTCCATCATGATGCGGTCTACTGATTTTGAAATACCCCAGATTCCACCTACAATCACACCGATAACAAGGTTGATAAAGGTCGCAATTACAGAAATCAAGATAGAGTTACGAGCACCAAACCATACCCCGTCAAAGAGAGATTTCCCGTTACTATCTGTACCGAACCAATGTTCCGCATTTGGCTTAATGTAACGAGCGCTAAAATCGTTTACTTTGCTGACATCGTTAAAGTCAAAGTCTGAGAACATTGGATAGATGAAACTCATCAAAACGATGGCAATCAAGATACCGAGCATGATGACTGTTGATTTTTTCTTCAAAAACTGTCTAAAGACAGAACCCCAGTATGAATAGGCAGGAGTATCAATTGCTTCAGAGGCATAATCATCACGTTTTACAAATTGAAATTTATCATTACTAATTGTAGACATTATTTGCCTCCTTTCTCTGTCAGTTTAATACGTGGGTCAATCATAGTCATCCAAATATCCCCTACAAATAATGAGAAGATAGAAATACATGTAAAGATAAAGACAAGACCAACAACCATATTGTTGTTTGATGCTTTTACAGAGTCAATCAGCATTTTACCCATACCAGGGAAAGCGAAGACTGTTTCTGTAAGAGTTGCTCCACCGATAACACCAATAATAGAACCTGGAATACCTGAGACGAGTGGTACCATGGCGTTCTTAAAGATGTGTTTATTTGAAATTTCTTTCTCAGATAGACCTTTTGCACGTGCAAAACGAACGAAGTCTTGAGATTGTAAGTCAATCATGTAACGACGAATCCAAATTGCCATACCAGGTGCACCCAACAAGCCCAAAATCACTGCAGGAAGGACATAAGAACGCCAATCTCCAGCACCCAAAATTGGGAATGAATCAGGAAATCCGATAGATGAACCAATCAAACGAATGATATAAACCAAGGCAATGGTTGGAAGGGCAAGCAAGAAAGTCAAAATTCCTGTTGAGAAACTATCAATCCAAGTATTTTTGTAACGAGCCATTGCAGAACCAAGTGGAATTGCAATCGCGTATGAAATAGCAAGACCAATCAAACCTGTAATAGCAGAACTGGTAATCATAGATGGATACTGATAGTTACTTTCAGTTGCAGTATATGGATCATCTTTACCGTAGTTCGCTACTTCTCGTGCATCGGCTTGGCTTGGAGATTTATAAGTTCTTGAGTAGATATTGACTGATGAAGTTTTCTTGCCTGTTGGGAATTGAACTTCAGAAGTCTTGGTTTGTCCTTGCCCTTGTGTGATAACTTGAAGCACAGGAGTATTGGCATAAGTTGGGTAAGAATCTCCTAAGTTCAAATTCACAAAGTTTTGGTGAACAAATGGGAATTGACTGTTGAAGTACAAGAGGTATTTATGTTTAGTCCCTGAACCTACCAAAGACCATCCAATCGCTGGATCATTTTCAAATCGCAAATAACGCTCTAAATTAGGATTTTCTGGGTCTTGAATCTTATTTGTATGGTCAATATCAAGCAAGTTTGCATAGAATTTGAACACACGCTCGAAAATAGGGATTTCACGAGTCGCATAGAATTGACCACTCTCAGTGAACTGACCTAAAGTCCAACCGTTACCAAGTTGTTGGATATATTTTTCATAGATAGCTTTATTTGTATCGTTTGCATCAACGGTTACAGAAGGGTCAATGCTACTAGCTTTTTCCTGCAACTCTTTCGTATCATAATATTCGATATACCCCATACGCTCAAAAACGGTATTTTCATAGTTATCACGTTTATCAGCTGTTGTTGCAATTTTATTGTAGTTAGTATCTTGTTTGAAGATCAACTTCCGTGGAACCATCGTATAGATGATTGTGTAAATCAAGGTCGTTACTAAAAAGATCGAAACTAACGACCGCAAGATACGCATAAAAACATATTTTTTCATATTATTTCCTTTAAAATCCCAAAAGAACCTTCTCCTTTTGGAGAGAAAGTTCTGATGAGCATTATTTATTTAACGTGGCTCGCTAATTCTTTTTGAGCTTTTTCGTTTGATTCAGCTTTTTCTTTAAGCCATTTCTCACGAGCTTCTTGATATTCTTTAGTTGTTACAGTATTTGATTGTAACTTGAGGTACTTGAAGTAAACATCTGAACCTTTATCACCAGATTGAGTATAAGACGCTGAGAATGGAACAACACGAGAAATAATTGGTGCTGCACCACTTGAAGACATAGCAGGAAGGAAGAGTGAGCTATCTGTCAACCAAGCTTGAGCTGCTGCGTATTTTTCATAACGAGTTGCAAGGTCGCTTGTTTCATTTCCAGCTTCGTCAACTAATTTATCATATTCTTTCAAACCAACTTGAGCAACTGCTGGGCTAGATGGGTTGTCATATCCCATATAAGACTTAGTTGTTTCGCTATTAGTTGTTTTCAAGATATCTAGATAAGTTGATGGGTCTTCATAGTCAGGGTTCCATCCAACTGCACCTGAAAGGTCCCAATCCTCTGCAGCTGCGTTAGCTGCGTAGTATGTGATATTGTGTAGTTCGTCTGTAGTGATTTGTTGGATATCAATCACTACATTTTCAGTTCCAAGTGTAGTTTCAACTGATTGCTTGAATGACTGGATACGAGCAATGTAACCTTTAGATGTTTGGTCTACTGGAATATCAATATGGATAGGGAATTTCACACCTTCTGCTTCTAGAGCAGTTTTGGCTTTCGCAAGTTCTGCTTTAGCTTTTTCAGCATTGAAGAGTCCATCTTGACCATCAGCAAGGTTTACATTTTTCCACTCATCACCATAAGTAGCAACTTTTTCAGTTACCATATCACCAAATGATTTACCGTTAGCAGACACAAACTCTGGTTTTACAAAGAGGTTACGAACAGCAAGAGGAGCTCCCTTTTCACCATTAAGTTGAGCAGAGTATGCAGTACGGTCAAAGGCAAAGTTCAAAGCTTGACGGAAATCTTTGTTAAGAAGGGCTTTCTTAGTAGAAGTCTTTTCTTCATCAGTAGTTTTTGAAGTGTACTTGTAACTTTGACGGTCAATATTGATACCCAAACCAGCGATACCAGGACCTTGTGGATTGTAGTAGATATTATCTTTGTATGTTTCTTCTACTTTTGAGAAGTTTGAGCTGGTTGGGAAAAGGCGAGCATAGCTGTAAGCTCCACTTGTAAAGTTACGTTCAAGTGACTCTTGGTCTGAACCATCGTAGTAAGCAAGAGTTACAGTATCCAAATGAACATTATCTTTATCCCAATAGTTTTCATTCTTCACAAATTCGATAGATGACTTAGCAGTCAAACCTCTAAGCAAGAATGGACCATTATAAAGCAATGAAGTTGGATCAGTTGCTTTACCAAAGTCTTCACCTTTTGATTTTTCAAATTCTTCATTTAAAGGCCAGAAGATTGAGTAAGCCATTTTCGTATTCCAATATGGCTCAGGTTTATTCAAAGTATACTCAAGAGTGTAGTCATCGACTGCTTTGACACCAACTGATGCAAAATCTTTATTGTTCCCAGCTACATAGTCAGCTAGGCCTTTAACTGAGTCTTCTGCTAGATACATTGCTGCTGATTTCTTATCAGCTGCGTGTTTCAAACCATTTACGAAGTCTTTAGCAGTTACTTCTGCGTACTCTTCACCATCAGATGTGAACCATTTTACTCCCTTACGAATCTTGTAAGTATAAGTTAAACCATCTTTTGATACAGACCAGTCTTCTGCAACTGCTGGTGTAAGGTTCCCATATTTATCATTTGTAAATAGGCCATCAATACCATTTGAAGTAGCCACTTTTGTACTTTGTTTACCTGAGATAAGATAATCCAAAGTTTCTGGATCAGCGGTATATGTATAACCGTAAGCTTTTGGAGCCTCTGCATCATTAGATGACTTTGAAGAACCACAAGCCGCAAGAACACCTGTAGCAAGTAGGGCAACGCCTGCTACTGCAAAAATCCGACTTTTTTTCATATTTATAAACTCCTCGTTTTAAATTGTAGATATTGAAGATTATACCACAGTTTTTTCAAAAAGTAAACGAATTTTCAGAATATTTTGTCGCATGTTTTTTTAAACATTTGAATCTTATGTTTTCAGAAAAGAAAACTATTGACGAGAAACAATTTTCAAGGTATAATAATAAAAGTTAAGGCGGTATAGCCAAGTGGTAAGGCACGGCTCTGCAAAAGCTTGATCGTCGGTTCAAATCCGTCTACCGCCTCTATAATAAAGAAAGACTCCTGATGGAGTCTTTTAGTTTTAATGCCCAAAAAAGCTTTATCAGTTTTCTCTGATAAAGCTTTTGTTTTATTCGGCTTCTTCTTCTGATTCAAGTTCTTGGATTTGAACTTTAAGCTTGGTGACACGGCCGTTTTTCACCTTGTCATTTGTCAATGTGATATGCTTGTTGCCACTATCTAACTCATAGCTGAGTTTCTCTGATGTTGGAATGGTTCCCACACCAGTCAAATAGTAACCAGCGATGGTATCCACATCGTCACTTTCAAGTTCTACATCAAAGTAGTCATTGAAGTCATTTAAAGTCATTGTCCCTTGGACAATATGGGTGTCCTCACCAATGGTATGGACATAGACTTCAGCTCGGTCGGTTTCATCATCAATTTCACCAACAATCTCTTCAAGCAAATCCTCGAGAGTGACCAAACCAGCCATTCCTCCATATTCATCAAGAAGAATTGCCATCTGTCTTTGTGAATTTCTTAGTTCTTTTAACAAATCGTCCACAAAAATAGTTTCAGGTACAAAGAGTGGTTCCTGTAAAATCTTTCTCAATACGATATTGTCAAAACCATCAGTAAACCCTGCTTTAAGCAGACTCTTGGTATGAATCAAACCAATCACGTTATCCTTGTCATTATCATAGACAGGAATGCGAGAAAAGTTTTGTTTTAAGATACTTTCGATAATCGTTTGAGTGTCATCTTGGATATCCACCATGAAGGCATCTGTTCGAGGAACCATGACTTCACGCGCCATAAGCTCGTCTAGTGAGAAAATCCCCTGTAACATCTCGATTTCATCAGCATCCAAGGTTTCTTCGCTCTTCGTCAGCATATACTCAATCTCATCCCGAGTCATCTTTTCATCTGCATCGTCAAATGTCATCGGAGTCAAACGACTTAAGAGATTGGTTGATGCGGATAGCATCCAAACGAAGGGACTCACGATCTTACCGAGAGCGATAATAAATGGTACTGTTCGGATTGCCAAGGCATCTTTTAGATTAAGAGCAATACGTTTGGGATAAAGTTCACCAAAAACGATAGAAATATAGGTCAAAAAAGCAAGTGATAAGAAAGAAGCCACTGCATACGCAGTCTCGCTATTTCCTATCCAAGAAGCAATCAATTCTCCAAGAGAATCTGCTAACCTAGCCCCTGACAAAATTGTAATTAAAGTAATACCAACTTGAATGGTTGATAAAAAGTGATTGGGGTTTTCAAGTACCTTTAGTAAACGGATATAGCGCTTATCACCCTCTTCAGCCTTTTGTTCAACGCGTGAGCGACTAAGAGAAACCATAGCCATCTCAGTTGCTGAGAAAAAAGCATTTAAAAAGGTCAAAACAACTAATAATACAAATTGCAGTAACAAATTCTGACTGCTCGGGTCTTCCATTTTCCTTCTCCTAAAAAATATAATTGTGACTATTATACCATATTTTTTATTTTCTACACATTAAATTACGATTTTAGTAGCAAATCCCCTATCTAAAAAGATAAGGGACCACCTATTTATTAGTCATTTGTAACGGTTACTTTACCTGTCCGGTAGTCTAATCGAATTCCCTTTTGAACGTTAGGGACTACGACATTAAACTCTAATTCACCATCAGATGATTTGGCTTCAATCTGAGATGCAGAAGGAACCAAATCTTCTTCTGTAGCGTAGTGCAATGTGACACGGTAACGTACGCGCTTATTTTGATCCAAGGCTTTTCGAACTAAACTTTCGTAGTAGTTTTGTCCTGTTGAATCTTCTGCGCGTGCTTGGTTGGCCCAAGCTGTTTGTACAGCGATATTTTTAGGATTGCTAGTAGATGCATCAAAGCCATCTAAACCACCAATCAAGGCATAGCCTAATAAATGTCCTCTATCTACTGCGTGATTGTAAGTTCCTTTTAGATTTTTGACCTGATGCCATCCTGCTGGAGTCCAAGAAGTCGAACCATTCCCCGTTTCTTCCCGATCTTTGTACTGTCTGGTTGCTTTTGACATAAGGGCATTGGCTACAGTTGGGATCGTCTCCCCACCCACAGTTTTCGTTTTATTATCAGCATAAGGTTTACTTGAAACCTTTGCATCCAGATTAGTCTTATTCCCATTGACAATAAAGGCTCCTGCTCCATTCCACTCAAGAGTCCCCTTTATTTGTTTTTTTACCGAATCAGTCAGTATACTCTCGGCCAATTTTTGACTTGGAGTATCAGGTGACCCTGACTTCTGCTGTACCTGTGTTTGTGGTGTGGCATTTGAAGCCTGCATTTCGCTTATGTAGTAACTTCCTGCCGACAAAAGTAGGAAAATCAGAAGACCTATGAGGGCCTGTCTGGTTTTTTTATTCATGTTTTCTCCTTCATTTCAACTTCCTAGAAAAGAAGCTGGGACAAAAGTCCTAGCCTCTCAATTGTCTTTGGATTCTCGATCAAGACGCAGTGCCTGAGTGGGCTCTACTACGCTGATTTCATCAGCTTTTACAGCCCTACTCAACTGTGCGGAGGTGGGATAACGAAATCGAATTCTAACGAATTACCGATTTCTGTCCCACTCTCATTTTCCTGTAAATTTCGCAATTAACTCATGCCATTTTTCTGGTGCTAAAATTGCCCATGGATCTTGACCCTTGCCTAAAATACCGTAACCAATCATCAAGCCAATCCCAAGTGCTAAGACCCCTAGAAGTAGGACAATAATAACTAGTAAAAATCTACGTAGTACATAAGATACTTGTTTATTCATCTTCATCAGCTTCCACACTTACCCGTTCAATATTAGCTCCTAACTGAGCTAATTTTTCATGGAAACGATAATAGCCTCTATCCAAATGGACCAGTTTTCCAACAACTGTCTCACCCTCGGCCACTAAGCCTGTCAATATCAAGGCCGCACTTGCACGAAGGTCTGTAGACAGAACTTCTGCCCCTTGGAGAGGTTGACCTCCAACGATACGAGCTGTATCACGGATGATTTCGGAGTGCAAGCCCATTCGACGCATTTCCTCTAGATGTTGGAAACGATTTTCAAAGACTGTCTCAATCATTGTTGACTCACCTTGGGCAACCGTCATAAGAGCAGTAAACTGCGCCTGCATGTCCGTAGGAAACCCTGGATGCGGAAGCGTCTTGACATGAACTGCTTTTAGTTTGTCTCGTTGAGAACGGATACGAATACCTTCGTCCTCATCAATAACTTCAACACCCATTTCTTGCAATTTAGCAATCAAGGGGCGATTGTGTTCCCAGATAGCATCTTGAATTAAGACATCCCCACCTGTCATGGCTGCCGCCACCATAAAGGTACCTGCTTCAATACGGTCTTGTACAACATTATGTGTTGCACCATGTAATTTTTCAACACCAGTGATTGTCACTGTTTCTGTTCCTGCGCCTTTGACTTTAGCTCCCATTTTATTTAAGAGGACAGCTAGGTCTACAATCTCAGGCTCACGCGCAGCATTTTCAATAACAGTGACTCCATCAGCAAGCGTCGCAGCCATCATTAAGTTTTGGGTTGCTCCAACACTAGGAAAGTCCATATAGATGTGAGCTCCGTGTAAACGGTCCGCCTTAGCTTCGATATAACCTGCCGTTTGAGTAATCTGAGCCCCCATTGCCTCCAAACCTTTAAGGTGAAGGTCAATCGGACGACTACCAATTGTACAGCCACCTGGCATCGAAACTTTAGCATGACCAACTCTAGCTAGGATTGGACCCAAGACTACAATTGAAGCACGCATCTTGCTGACATACTTATAAGGTGCTTCTTCAGTGATGTCTCCAGTTGCATCAACTTCGACAATATGTGCTTCTTGATCAAAGTCTACTTTGGCATTTAAACCACGAACCACCTGGTTCATGGTAAAGACATCTGATAAGATAGGAACATTTTTTAAAACTGTTTTTCCTTCACTTGCTAAAATCGTTGCCGCAAGTAGGGGTAAAACTGCATTTTTCGCACCCTCGATGGTAACACTTCCGACCAGGCGATTATCGCTACCTCGAACTACAATTTTATCCATAACTATTTTCCTTTACTTTCGAGTTTAGAATAATGTCCGTACTGCTTCTTGCCATAATTGGTAGAGATTTAGGAAAAAAGAACTAATCAGATATCCCAAACCGATACTACACAATACGACCAAAAGTCGTACCTTCCTCGCATTGTCCTTAGTCACCTTCAAAATTTGATCCCATTTAACCAAATCTTTCAAGAGTTGAAAAACCAGGTAGACAAAAAACATATGGCTACTGAGGGTAAAAAACAATTGAATCATCTGCCTATTATACCATCTTCTTTTTTTCTACGCTAGTCTATGGACTTACACCGTATTTTAGGGGTTGTTTTTCAAGTAGTCAATTGCATCTTGAAGCGTTTTAACTGGAACAATCTTCATATCAGTTTTAATCATTTCAGCAGCTTCTACAGCCGTGTCATAATTACTTTTAGCATTGGGATCTGCTTTTTTAGCTTCTTCAGTTACTGGATTGTTAGGAGCAAAGAATACAGTAGCTCCCTTTTTAGCTGCAGCAACAACTTTTTTGTCAATTCCACCAATATCACCGACATTCCCATCTCTATCGATACTTCCTGTACCAGCAATGATGCGTCCATTTCGAAGAGTAGGGTCTGCAATTTGAGTATAGATGGATAAACTAAACATCATTCCAGCACTCGGACCACCAATACCAGCTGTTGAAAACTTGATTGGCACATCGCTTGACACTTCTGTGCGGTCAATCAAACCGATCCCGATACCGTTTTTCCCATTTTCCAGAGTAATGATTTTTCCTTCAGCAGTTTTGACTTTTCCGTCTTCTTGGTAAGTAACCTTGACCTTGTCACCTAGCGTTTGAGAGTTGACGTAATCGACCATCTCCTTGGAACTTTCAAAAGTCTTATCGTTCACAGCTGTTACAGTATCAGCAATATTGAGAATCCCCTTGAAGGTTGAGTTATCTGTTACGGTCAAAACATAGACTCCCAGGTATTTGAGTTCTATCTCCTTACCCGCTGCCTTCAGACCTTGATATTTGGCCATATTTTGCGAAGTTTCCATGTAAAACTGGTTGATTCGCATAAATTCTGCATCTGAAGAGCCACCAGTCATTTCTTTGGCGCTACGAATATCTGTAAAAGGTGTTAACCAAGCATAAACCAAGTCCACCATTCTGGCGTGTTTAACTCCAACCGTCACAAATTGGTAAGAGCCTTCTTCTTGGTCCGGTTGGTTATTGACCTGTAAAACCTTTCGAATATCCTCTGAAGTCCCTGGCACCTCAATGTAGTAAGGCAGAGGCACCGTAAAAGCGATAAAAGTGACAATAAGCCCGATGATTAGATATATGGGCCATCTAGTTTTTTTCTTCATTGTTTAACTCCTCTAAGACAGCATTTGGTACATACTCGCTGATATCTTGACCAAATTTCAATAGTTCTCTCACAGCTGAAGAGCTGATGTAAATATGCTCTGGTCGCGCATGGAGATAGACTGTCTCAATTTCTCCTGCTAATTGATGGTTGTAAAAATCAAAACTGGCTTCATACTGAAGATCCGCAGCGTTACGCAAACCACGCACCAAAACCTCTACACCCAGTTTTCTAGCAACATCTACGACTAATTCATCATGAGTGGATATGACATGAACATTTTTTAGATGTGCCACTGCTTTTTCAACAGTCTTTAACCGACTTTCTATCGGTAAAAACCCATTTTTGTGTGGATTATAAAAAATTCCCACATACAATTGATCAAAGAGCTTACTTGCACGCTCGATAAGGTCCAAGTGTCCATTGGTCATTGGATCAAAAGAACCTGTAAATAGGCCAATTTTATCTGACATAAACCGTCACCTTACTAATCCCATATATTTTTTCCTTCCAGATGCCCAAACAGGCAATTTCTTCTGGAAGCTCTACTGATTTATCGGTTTCACAAACCACCATGACATCATCTGAAAAAAGATTTCTCTCCGCCATTTTTTCAATGTCGGATACGATTTGTTCCTTTGCATAGGGAGGGTCCAAAAAGATGAGGTCAAAGACACCATCCACTTGCTCCAATGCACGACTGGATTCCATTTTCAATAATTGAAACTTAGAAGTTTCCTTGGTCATCCTGATATTTTCTGCCACAATATTCTGAGCTCGGCGATCCTTCTCAACTAGGACAGCGCTCGACATCCCTCTTGAAACTGCCTCAATGGATAGGCCACCACTCCCAGCATAGAGATCTAGCACACGCCCTCCTTCAAAGTAGGGGCCGATCATATTGAAGATAGCTCCTCGGACTTTGTCCGATGTCGGTCTCGTCGTTTTCCCGTCCAAGGTCTTTAAAGGACGCCCTCCGTAGATTCCTGATACGATTTTCATAAGGTATATTATACCAAATTCTGATGAAATAAGAAAATCGAACCTCTCGGTTCGATTGTTTAAAGAATATTTTCGTAAGTATCTCTGACTTCTTGTGGCCAAACACTGGTTTGAACTTCACCGATGTGCTTCTTCCGAAGCAAGAACATTGCCATACGCGACTGTCCGATACCTCCACCAATTGTCAATGGGAAGAGCCCATTTAAAAGTGCTTTATGCCATTCTAGGGATAAGCGATCTTCATCACCTGTAATCGCAACTTGACGGCGAAGGGTGTCTTCGTCAACACGGATTCCCATTGAAGATAACTCAAAGGCCGCTCCCAAGTTATCATTCCAAACAAGGATATCTCCATTCAAGCCATGATAGCCATTTTCAGTTTCTGTTGTCCAGTCATCATAGTCAGGTGCACGTCCATCATGAGGTTTTCCATCTGACAATACACCACCGATACCAATCAAGAAGACCGCACCAAACTCTTTACAAATAGCATTTTCACGCTCTTTTGGAGTCAGATCTGGGTAGCGTTCTACCAATTCTTCAGTATGGATAAAGGTAATTTGCTTTGGCAAGATTGACTCAATATCATAGCGAGCTTCAACTGCCAACTCTGTTAAACGAATAGCCTTGTAAATCTTTTCAACTGTTTCCTTGAGATAGGCTAGATTGCGTTGCCCATTTGGAATAACTTTTTCCCAGTCCCACTGGTCCACATAGACTGAGTGAGTCGCATCTAGTGAATCTTCATCCGGACGAAGAGCCTTCATGTGAACGAAGAGGCCTTCTCCTTCACCAAAACCAAAACGTGCCAAGGTATGGCGTTTCCACTTAGCAAGCGAATGCACCACCTCATAGGTTTCATTTGGGATTTGCAGAACTTTAACAGATACCGGGTGTTCAATACCTGAAAGGTTATCCTGCATCCCGTCCCCAACCTTGCTCAAGATTGGTCCCTGTACTTCGACTACTTCTAACTTATCTTTCAAATATTGAGTAAAGGTATTTTTTACAAAGGAAATCTCTTCTTGCTGATGGATAAAACTTTTCTTCATACGTTGCTCCTTTTGAATAATAAAAAGATTATACCTTTTTGTCATTAAAAATGAAAGTAAAAATTAAAAAAGAGCTCATTTGAGCTCTAAAAGTATTAATTGTCTCTTCCAAAGATTCGCAAGAAGCTAAGGAAGAGGTTGATGAAGTCGAGGTAGAGGCTAAGCGCTAAAGAAATTGCCCAACCTGTAGCTACCTGACCGTCTGACTCTTCGTAAACATAACGAATTTTTTGATTATCCCAAGCAATCAACCCTGAGAAGACAAGAACCATAATGATACTAATGATATAGTCCATCAGGTCACTATTTAAGAAAATATTGACAACCATGGCTAGTATCAAACCAAATAAGGCTGCAATCAAAGCACGACCGATCCCACTCAAATCCTTTTTGATGACTACTCCTACGATAGCCATAACAAAGAAGAGAGCTGCACTGGAAATAAAGGCTGTCAAAACTGTCCCAGGAAGATAAAGCGACACAATGAAGCTTAGTGAAAAGCCATTGACCACTGAATATAGTAGGAATATCGGAAGAGTTGCTGGACTATTCTTTGCTGCTAAACCACTTGCAAAAATCACTAGAGCCACTTCAACAATTCCTGTCACGATTAACCATACACGTGCATTGAACATTAACTGTACAAGAAGATCTTGGAAGGTTGTTAACATTAAGGCTGAAACAAGAGCAGATAGAGCAATTCCAATCCCAACAAAAGCATAGACTTTTGCATAAAATTGATTCAAACCTGAACGTTCTTGAATAATTGTTTGATTCATATTTTTTCTCCTTATGAAATCTTTTTACTGATTATAACAAAAATAAAACAATTTAACTCAAATAAAACATGAGTATACCTGCCGCGATGGCAACATTAAGACTTTCCGCCTGCCCCTTCATGCTGATATGAACCAGTTGGTCTGCTTGGTCTGCCATGAATGGACTAATGCCTTGACCTTCATTTCCCATGACTAAGGCAAAATTCTCCAGTCGAGAAAGCTCACGATAATCTTTAGAGTTTTGTGATAAGGTAGTTGCCAGAATTGGTAAATTGCTCTTTTTAGCCTCTTCTACAAAGGGTTCAACAGGCATCCGATAAATCGGTAAATGGAAATGACTGCCCTGCATCGAACGGAGGGTTTTCAAGCTATATATATCCGCCGACTTGCTTGAGACAATGACTCCCGAAAATCCTGCTGCATCTGCCGTTCGGATCATTGTGCCAACATTTCCCGGATCTTGCACATCTTCTAAAAAGAGATACTTCCCTTGGCTCAAATCCGGCAACCGCTCCTCTTCCTTTTGAACAATAGCAACAATGCTCTGAGGCGTTTGAGAATCTGCCAAATTAAACAAGATTTCTTCGGTCACAAAGACAGTCTGAGGATAGTCAATGAGTTTTTCCTCATACTCTGCAAGGGTAAAAATTCTCTCAATCTTTGCACCTGCTTGAACAGCCTCTTCAAACAAATGCCATCCTTCAATTAAATAAGAAGACTTTCGATATTTTTTTTGATGTAATTTCTTGGCATTTTTTACCACAGAATTGGCTTTTGAGGTTATAATAGTCATAGAAATATTATAACACAATCAAGGAGGTTTGGTATGCAAAAGGTGAAAATGATTGCCCAAGGTCGTGTCCAAGGAGTTGGTTTCCGATGGGGTGTCTATACCCTTGCCCTCCAACTAGGTGGCATCACTGGTCGTGTATGGAACAACGATGATGGAACTGTTGAAATTCTTGCCCAAGCAGAGTCTTCAGCCATCATGGCTAAGTTTATCCAAGAAATCCGAAAAGGTCCAACTCCCTTCTCAAAAGTAACCTACCTAGATGTGCAAATGAGTAACTTCCCATCCTATTCAGACTTCAAAGTCGCAAATTAGGTCTCTAGAACTATTGTATATTTTCAAAAAAAACAGTAGAATAGAAAGGTATAATTTTTTAAGAAGGAATTAAAACAGTGAAATCAATTAAACGAATCGCCCTCTCTATCATGGGAGTGGCTATGCTATTAGTCTTAACAGGCTGTGTCCAGGTTGATAAAGCAACCGGACAACCAACAGGATTTATTTGGAATACTATAGGGGCACCTATGGCTGAAGCTATCAAGTACTTCGCTACTGATAAAGGGCTAGGCTTCGGGGTTGCTATTATTATCGTAACCATTATCGTCCGCTTGATTATTTTGCCGCTTGGTATCTACCAATCATGGAAGGCAACACTTCATTCTGAAAAGATGAACGCCCTTAAGCATGTTCTTGAGCCACATCAGACTCGTCTGAAAGAGGCAACAACTCAAGAAGAAAAACTGGAAGCCCAACAAGCTCTCTTTGCTGCTCAAAAAGAACACGGTATCAGCATGTTTGGCGGAGTAGGATGCTTCCCTCTCCTCATCCAAATGCCTTTCTTCTCAGCGATTTACTTTGCTGCTCAACATACAGAAGGTGTTTCTGAAGCTAGCTTCTTAGGCATTGCACTTGGTTCTCCAAGTTGGATTCTTATCGCCTGCGCAGGTATTCTCTACTACGTCCAATCACTCCTTTCTCTACACGGAGTTGAAGACGAGACTCAAAGAGAACAACTTAAGAAGATGATTTACATGAGTCCAATGATGATTGTCATGTTCTCTATCTTCTCACCAGCCAGCGTTACGCTTTACTGGGTTGTCGGTGGTTTCATGATGATCCTTCAACAATTTATCGTCAACTACATTATCCGACCAAAACTTCGTAAAAGAGTACGCGAAGAATTTGCAAAGAACCCACCAAAAGCGAACAAAATTTCAGGTGCTCGTAAAGATGTAACTCCTGAATCCGCAGCAGTTATCTCAACTTCTAACAAGAAAAAAAACAAAAAACGCAATTCTGGAAAACAACATTCTAGATAAGAATAAAAGGAGGCTGGGACAAAAGTCCTAGCCTCTAAATTGTCTTTGGATTGTCGAGCAAGACGCAGTGGTTGAGTGGGCTCTACTAGGCTGATTTCATCATCTTTTACAGCCCTACTCAACTGTGCGGAGGTGGGACGACGAAATCGAATTCTAACGAATGAACGATTTCTGTCCCACTCTCTTTTTCATATCAGAAAAGCCCGATGTTTCCATCAGGCTTCTTTTTATCCATGAACACGTTTCATGTAATCTTGATAACTTTCTGTATCCATCAATTCCTTAGCGTTTTTCACACGTTCTGCTGTCGGAGGTTTCACCCCTTCAAGCGAATAAGGAATTCCAAGTTCACGCCACTTGAACTCACCCATAGTGTGGTAAGGCAAAATCTCAAACTTATCCACATTCTTAAGAGTTTTTACGAACTTACCGAGTTCAATCAAATCTTCATCGCGGTCTGTCAATCCTGGCACTAACACGTGACGAATCCAAACCGGTTTCCCAATATCTGACAAGTACTGCGCACATGCCAAGATGTTTTTGTTGGTTTGACTAGTTACAATTCTATGTTGAGCATCATTAATTTCTTTAATATCAAGAAGAACCAAATCAGTCACAGCCATCAGTTTATCAAATTTTTCGAGGTAGCGAGGCTTGTTACGGAAAGGTAGAGCACAGGTGTCTAGAGTACAATGAATACCTTTTTCTTTCGCTTTTGTAAAGAGAGCAATTAGGAAATCAATCTGCAAGAGAGCTTCTCCTCCACTGACAGTAATTCCACCCTTATCACCCCAGAAACCACGGAAACGAAGTGCTTCTTCTAAGACATCATCTACTGTTCTTTCACGAGATTTATTGCTTTCCATAGCCCATGTATCAGGGTTATGGCAATACTGACAACGCATCTGGCAACCTTGCAAAAAGACAATAAAACGAATCCCAGGACCATCTACCGCCCCAAAACTCTCTGTCGAATGCACCATTCCTGTCACTTGTCCATAGTCAATTGTTTCTTCAGACATAACGCCACCTTCCTTGAAACCGTTTCATAATTTTATTATATCACGCTTGAAAGGAAAAACAATAGATTTTGTCTATTTTTTAGAAAACAATCTGTTTTTCACTTTCAACTTTCATGATTTTCATAAATTCTTCTAGTCTTTGTCAAAGTCAAATCCATAGAGAGTTGCAAAATAGTCCTCTGGTCGCTCTGCTCTGCGGATTAGTCGCGTACCTCCGTCCTCTGTGTAGAGAACCTCTGCTGAACGAAGTTTGGCATTGTACTGGTAGCCCATAGAAAAACCATGGGCACCTGTATCATGAATCACGAATAGATCGCCAATTTCTGTTTGAGGTAATTCACGATTAACGGCAAACTTGTCGTTGTTTTCACAGAGTGAACCAACAACATCAACGACTTCCGTCTGACCATCAGGATTCATCATATTTGTGATGTGGTGATAGGCCCCATACATAGCTGGTCTCATAAGATTGACAGCTGATGCATCTACTCCGAGATAAGTTCGGTAGGTTTTCTTTTTATGAGTTACTCTTGTAACTAGAACTCCATGGGGTGCCAACATAAAGCGCCCTAGTTCTGTAAAAATCTTCACCTGACCAAGACCTGCTGGTGTGAGGACTTCTTCATAAACCTGACGAACTCCCTCACCAATCACAGCAATATCATTTGGCTCCTGGTCTGGACGGTAGTTGACTCCGATCCCTCCAGAAAGATTGATAAAATCTAGTGAAATCCCCAATTTATCCTTGATTTCTACGGCCAAGTCAAAGAGCTGACGGGCTAATTCTGGATAATAGAGATGAGTAACAGTATTGGAAGCTAGGAAGGAATGAATCCCAAAGGTTTTCGCTCCCTTTTCTTTCAAGATAGCAAAGGCTTCAAAGAGCTGTTCCTTGGTCATCCCGAACTTAGCTTCCCCAGGATTATCCATAATATCCGTTCCTAGTTCAAACACTCCACCTGGATTGTAACGGCAAGAGATAATCTCGGGAATCCCAGCTGCACGCTCCAAATGTTCAATATCTTCAAAGGCATCCAAGTTGATTGTAGCCCCCAGTTCACGAGCATAGGCGTACTCTTGGTCTGGGGTATTGTTGGATGAGAACATCATATCGGAACCAGAAAATCCTAGTTTGTGACTCATCAAGAGCTCTACATAACTAGAACAATCCACTCCACATCCTTCTTCTTGCAGAATCTTCAAGATAGCTGGAGTTGGGGTCGCTTTTACAGCGAAGTATTCTTTAAAACCCTTATTCCAAGAAAAGGCCTTGTTTACTGCGCGTGCTTTCTCGCGGATGCCTTTTTCATCGTAGAGATGGAAGGGTGTTGGAAACTCTT
Source organism: Streptococcus sp. Z554 (assembly GCF_053010305.1). Lineage (NCBI taxonomy): Bacteria > Bacillati > Bacillota > Bacilli > Lactobacillales > Streptococcaceae > Streptococcus > Streptococcus sp. Z554. The sequence goes on along the minus strand of NZ_JBRKNV010000007.1, from coordinate 28,734 downwards.
CAGCGATCTTTTCTAAGGCTTCACGTTTAATAAATGGTGTTTTCATAGGACTCCTTCATATCCATTATCAAAGAAAGGCTGGGACGAAAGTTCCAACCTTTGTATTTCAAATCAATTCTTATTTTTCTGTTTCAAAGATATTTCCAACTTCAACAGCAATTTGTTGGTTCTTCACATCAATATTGGTAACTTTTAAGAGTGATTTATAGTCAAATTGCTGTTCACGATCTTCCTGCGCATTGTCAGCAAAGACAGCTACACCAGCTAACTCAGAATCAAACTCTGTCAAAAGGCTAATCATACCGTTAATCGTTCCTCCGCCTTTCAAGAAATCATCAACAATCAAGACACGACTTCCTGCTTTAAGACTCCGTTTTGAAAGGAACATTTTTTCAATACGGTCGCTAGAACCTGAAACATAGTTAACACTCACAGTTGAACCTTCTGTAATTTTCAAGTCACGACGGACAATGACAAAAGGTACATTGAGAACATTTGCAACTGCATTTGCAAGCGGAACTCCTTTGGTCGCAACAGTCATCACAGCATCAATCTTTTGATCCATAAAGCTCTTGGCAATAATACGTCCAATGTTTTTTAAAATAGCCGGAGTACTTAATAGGTCAGACAAATAAATGTAACCACCTGGAAGAATACGGTCACTCTCTGACAATTTGTTGCGAAGTTCTTCGATGATTGTTTTAGACTCAAGGGTAGAGATAGATGGTGTGAAAATAACACCGCCACCAGCACCTGTCACTGTTTGAATATGGCCGATTTCAATCTCTTCGAAGGCACGTTTAATAATGACAATATCTTCTGAAATAGAAGATTTAGCAGATTCATACTTTTCCGCAAAGGTATTGAGACTGGTTAATTTGTATGGATTGTTAATCAAGTAATTGGAAATAACAACCATCCGATCACTTCTTCTTAATTTCATTAGTTATTCACCATTCTTTTTTATTAGTCTTTTTCTCATTATATCACACTAAAGCAAAAAAACGAACTTTATTACCTAAATAAAGCTCATTTTTTTAGTTTCTAGTCTAATTTTGGCTTGTAGAAAGAACGATTGTCCATAGCAAAGACTTTATTGGTCATTTCTCCCTCATCAACAAGGGCCAGAGCTGTCGACATCATCATCATGCTAGCATCTAAATTATCAATCATATGAATGATTTCAGCTTCCATCACACGAGGACGAACAGGACTACCATACTCGAGTAATCCATGGTGACTGAGGATAACATGACGTAGGAGAACGACTTCTTCTCGAGTGTCATCGATGCCAAGTTCCATTGTAGCTTTAGTAATTTCGCTATCAATCAAAGCGATATGGCCGATAAGATTGCCTCTTACTGTGTACTCTGTCTGATCGGGACCAGTCAACTCAATAACCTTGGCTAGGTCATGCAACATAATGCCAGCGTAGAGCAAGCTCTTATTCAGCTGTGGATACACATCTGCGATTGCTTCAGCTAAACGAACCATAGTGGCAGTATGATAAGCAAGTCCTGTCTCAAAGGCATGGTGGTTGGTTTTTGCTGCTGGATAGGAGTAGAATTCCTTATCATATTTGGTGTAAAGACTCCGAACGATACGTTGCCAGATAGGATTTTCAATCTTGAAAATCATCTGTGCCATATACTCGCGGATTTCCTTTACATCTACTGGGGATTTTACCTTGAAGTCTGCTGGGTCATTGGGTTCACCAGGCTGAGGTAAGCGAAGGGTGATTTGATTTACCTGTGGAGTATTGTTGTAAACTTCACGACGCCCCTGCATGTGGACAACTTTCCCTGCAGTAAAGGCCTCAACATTGTGAGGTTGGGCATCCCAGAGTTTCCCTTCGATTTCCCCACTATCATCTTGGAAGGTAAAGGCTAGGTAGTTTTTCCCAGCACGTGTCTGTCTTAAGTCAGCTGACTTGATCAGGTAAAAGCCTTCAAAAAGCTCATCTTTTTTCATGTGACTAATCTTCATATTCTTCCTCATTTTCTTGGAACTGGAGTAGATCAAGCTCTGGCTCACCTTCTGATAACTCAATGTGACGGAGCGTCCGCTCGATAGCTGTAGTACGACGGTTTAGTAATTCATCAATATTGCCAGAGGCATGTTGGAGGTGTTTTTGCGCTTTAACCAAAATACCACCAAACTTGCCAAATTCGGTTTTGACACTAGCAAGGGTTTTACTGATATGATCAGCACTCTTTTGAATGTTTAGAGTCTTAAAGCCAACTGATAGGGAGTTAAGAAGCGCGGACAAGGTACTTGGCCCTGCAACGATAATCTGCTCCTCCCGTCTCAAATCATCAAAGAAGACAGGATTACGAACAATTTCTGAGTAAAGACCTTCTGTTGGAACAAACAAGACTCCAAAATTTGTCGTCCGAGGTGGCGCCAGATACTTGCTCTTGATATCCTTAGCAAAGCGCTTAACACTTGCTAGGAGAGATTTACGACAACGTTCGATTTCATCCTTGTCACCTGCTTCATAAGCTTCTTCTAAGCGGTAATAATCCGCCAGTGGAAACTTAGAGTCAATCGGCAAATAGACATATTCTTGGTCGCCTTGCCCAGGCAACTTGATGGCGTATTCCACACGTTCACTCGAATTTTCAACCGTTGCAAATTCTCGTTCATACTGGGCAGGTGTCATGATATCCTCTATGATTTGCCCCAGTTGTAATTCTCCTAGAATTCCTCGAGTTTTTGTGCCAGATAAGACCTTATTAAGGGCACCGACATCACGGGCAACCGTCTGCATTTCTCCAAGGCCACGATTGACAGATTCCAGTTGTTTGGAGACTGTCTCAAAAGACGCTTGCAAGCGTGTCTGTAAGGTCTTTTCTAGCTTTTCCTCGACCGTTTGACGCATTTGTTCCAAGCGTTGCTCATTTGACTCCTGCAAGGCTTGTAGTCTTTGGTCAGTCTTATCTCTGGTTTGGAGGAGATTTTCATTCATCTCCTGTCGAACCTGAGTCAGACCTTGGTGCAATTCGATTCGCACCTCCTGCAAACGGTCGCTAACAGCCACTTCTAGATTTTTTTGGTCAAGCTGACTTGCTTGTCGCGCTTGCTCAAATCGATAATCTAACTGGTCTGAAAGGTTATCTGCCTGGTCTTCTAAACTTTTGGTCAGATATTTCTCCTGCTTGTCCTGCCTTTGCCAAATAAGAAAGAGGCCGGCTAGGTTGGCTATTAATAACAGTAGTAATATAATCTCCATCCTATCTCCTGTCCTTGCTATGCAGTACAACCACATAGCCATCTGGGCAAGTCACCGAAACTTCCCTATCTATATATTCGTTAGAAGCGTAAACTTTCTTAAAGAAAAAATTTGCCTCCGTCAGTTCATACTTGGCTCCGATAATAGTCAACTGACTATCCCTTACAGGCATAAAAGCAAGATAATTATAGTCCGAACGTGGTTTTAGTTGACTGGTACCTTCTGGACAATAGCTAATCAAGTTTTGCCCATCCTCAATCTCTATTTGGCGCATATAGGGGGCCAATTTGGGATTGCTGGGTAGAAAGACATTGGCCAGCATATGATCGATGCGACCACCTAGGGCACCAAAAATGGTCACCTGTGCTTGAGGGTTCTTTTCGAAAATCGTTAAAAGTGCTAGTTCTAGATCGGTATCATCTTTTTCTGGCTGGGCTTGAATAAAGTACTGAGTTTGTTTTTTAATTACTTCACGCTCTTCTACAGTAACAGAATCAAAATCCCCAACGGCTAGAGCAAGAGGAAGTTTTTCCTCCAACACCCAGAGCGATCCTCGATCCACACCAACAAAACAATCAAAATCTGTCCGATAATGTCCTCGGTCTCCACCAGCAAAAACTGCAACCTTAGTCCAGTTGTTTTCGGAGAGCTTGCACTCGTTCATCGACATCTCCTTTAAAGACATAGGATCCTGCTACAAAGACTGTAGCACCAGCTTCTTTGGCTTGAGCAATCGTTTTGTCATCAATCCCGCCATCCACTTCAATCTCAAAGTTCAAGCCTTTTTCCTCACGAAGGAGAACTAGCTCACGAATCTTATCCATGGTTTCAGGTAGAAAGGCTTGCCCACCAAATCCAGGATTCACCGTCATGACCAAAACTTGATCAACTAGATGAAGGACATGCTTGATAGCCTCAACTGGTGTTCCAGGATTGATCACAACCGATGGCTTGACACCTAGAGAACGAATCTTTTGGAGAGCGCCATGAATATGAGGTGTTGCCTCTACATGAATACTGATGATATCTGCACCTGCACGCGCAAAGTCTTCTAAATGATGCTCTGGATTAGAGACCATCAAGTGACAATCAAAGACCATCTTACTATGGGGGCGAAGACTTTCGACCACACCTGCACCAAAGCTGATTTGTGGCACAAAGTGACCATCCATGATATCGATATGGGCGTATTCTGCACCAGTTGCTTCTAGGCGTTTGATTTCACGTTCAAAGTTGGCATAATCTGCTGCCAGAATTGACGGAGCAATCTTGTATTGAGACATTGGTTTCTCCTTATTTTGGAATTTTTTTGCTGACTTTTTTATAAGTTTCTCTGCGATTCTCAATTTCACTTAGGAATTGCAAGTAGTTATCAAAACGGAAGGTCGCAATGATACCCTCTTCGACTGCTGGTTTGACTGCGCAAGATGGCTCATGAGTATGCGTACAAGTACGGAACTTACAATCTCGGCTAACAGAGGCAATTTCTGGAAAGGCCTGATTGAGGTCTTCTGCTGTTGCCACTTCATAATCCAGAGATGAAAATCCTGGCGTGTCTGCGATTTTCCCACCATTGAGATTGTAAAAACTAACAGCTCGAGTGGTATGACGACCACGACCTAGACTATCAGAGATTTCTCCCGTCTCTAGATTGAGGTCAGGTGCGATTTTATTAAGAAGGGTTGACTTACCAACACCTGTCTGCCCCATAAAGACTGTCACCTTCTTTGTCAATAGTGGCAAGAGCTCTTCCTTACCGGTCACAAAGTCGTAACCAATAGCACGATAGGTTTGCTCGTAAAAATCCAACTCTCCTCGATCCGACAAGAGGTCCATTTTAGAAATATAAACGATGGGATGGATGCCCTTATGTTCCAAGAGAACCAAGAACCGATCCAACAAGTTGCTATTAAAGTCAGGTTCTTTAACTGACATAATGACAACGGCTTGGTCAATATTGACAATAGGCGGACGAACCAGACTATTTTTTCGTTCCTGAATTTCTAAAATATAACCTTCTGAGTTCTCTTCCGCAGAAAATTCTACCCAATCCCCAACGTAGGGTGTGTGGCCTTTTTTACGAAAATTCCCACGCGCGCGTGTTTGATAAACCTGGTCATCACTCTCCACATAGTAGAAGCCAGCCAAGGCTTTAATGATTTGTCCCTGCATCTTAGAGTCCTTGTCCTTTAAGTGCATCTGCTAGGCTAGCAAATTCTGCCAAGCTGAGAGCTTCACCACGTACACTTGGTGCCAGTCCAGCCTGATCCAAAGCCTTGGTCAATTTATCCTTAACTTCCTCAGACTTCCCAAAGTAACCTGTCAAGTTGTTCCACAAGGTCTTGCGGCGGTGAGTGAAGCTGGCCTTAGAAACCTTAAAGAAGAAGTTCTCATCTTCTACCACAACCGCTGGCTCTGGACGACGTACCATTTTTAGGATAGCTGAGTCCACGTTTGGCGCTGGCACAAAAACCGTCCGAGGTACGATAAAGGCAACCTTAGCCGTCATGTAATACTGCACAGCAATGGACAAGCTACCGTAGGCCTTGGTATTTGGTTGAGCAGAGATACGATCCGCCACCTCTTTTTGCATCATGACCACAAACTCGCTAAAAGGAATGCCACTCTCGATTAAATGCATGAGAATAGGCGTCGTAATGTAGTAAGGCAAGTTGGCTACTACCTTGATTGGCAAATCAGGATTTTTGAAATTCTGGATATGCTGCGCCAAATCGACCTTGAGAATATCCTCGTTGACTACGGTCACATTGTCAAAATCACGCAGGGTATCTGCCAAAATCGGTACCAAACGGTGGTCAATCTCAAAAGCCATGACTTCTGCTGCACGCTCCGCCAAAAATTCAGTCAAGGCACCAATCCCTGGACCAATTTCGATAACATTAACCTGGTCATCAACTTCAGCCGTATCCACGATTTTTTGCAGGATATTGGTATCCGTCAGGAAATTTTGCCCAAAGGATTTTTTAAAGGTAAAACCGTGACGCTCCAGCACTGCCTTGGTCACGCTATAATCTGCAATTCTCATTTATTCTCTTTTCTAATTATTAGCTAAAAATAATATATAGAAACCACATAATTCCTGCCAACAAAATACAAAATACAAATAGAACACGATGTTTGTTCCCTTTTGTATCGGCTCCAGTCATATCAAGCTGTTTTTTATCTTCTTGGGGGTTCATTTTCTTCCATTCATCCTGATAGGCAACCGAATCTAGAATATTGTCTTCTGGTAATAATTCTGAGGCATAATAATCAGGGAAACCCATAGCAAGGCCAATTAAGTTCTTATCCGTTAGACAAAAATCTAAATCTTTTGGTTGATTTTCCTGAATAGCTCGGATATTTTTTAACAGTTTATCCGCGACTACAGACACTTGGTCCATAAAAACCACCTCCAAAACATCAAAGCCAAGCACATCATCGTCTTTGACATTTGCAAGAATATAACGAACAAAGTCATCATAGAGTTGCAAGGCTTGCGGGGCACTCTCTTCTAAAAAAGAGCGGTTTTGGAGGGCATTCTGCTGGAATTTTTCAATCGGAAGTAAGATATCTACATTCTGCTCTTGGTAAAACTTTTCTGCTTGTTCTTCATCTTCTTCGAGTTTTTCTGCTGTTTCCCAGAGAGAAATGGAAGTTCTTAAATCTTCTTCATCCCAAAATAATTGCCAAAAATAAGGGATTGTGTAGACGCCCTCCGCTAAAATACGTGCTTCATCCCCATTTTTTAAATAAATATAGCTTCTATTTGCCATATGGTTTCCTTTCAAAATCTTTGAAGAAGTTTAGTGCTGCAAACAAGAGTTAAAAAACTCTGTAGTTTTAATGCAAAAGAACTTTCTAATCTTGAGCTCTTCCTTCTTGTCTCTCACTTAGCTCTTGCATTTCTTTAAAAGCTGTTAGACTAACATAAGCACCTGCTTCATAATACTCCGTTGGATTTATGGCATAGTCAAATCCTTCAATCATGCCTCCAGCTTCTTCAATCATGCCATTCCACTTTTCATCAAAGACCATTCGCAGACGCTTCCAATCGGTAAAGACTGGGACAGAATTTCGTCCATCTTTTCCTTCTCTAACGGGTATATTAAAGTTTGCATCTTTTTCCAAAACAAAGGAATTTCCTTCTGAATTATCCTCTGGAAATCCTGATGTTGCATCTAATGGAAGCAAGAATTTTGCCTTAGGCATAGCCATAGAAAAGAACTTGTAGTAAAGCCCATAAACTAGTTTTTGCTCTTCTGTAGTCGGTTGTTCCATCTGCCCCATCAAGAGCATCCATCTCATTAGGTCGGGATTCATGACAGGAACTTGTATTTCTGGCAAATCAGAGAAATCTGGTTTTTGGACCAAGGCTGAAGCACTGATACTGACTTCCTTAGAATTAAAGATTACTCCCAGGGCACCATTTAAGTAAAAGGCTGTCCCAAGGAAATTTTCAATTCCTTTTTTATCTTCTGTATTTTCAATCAGTTTGACGACTGAGTTTGGTCGACTTTCAATGGTTTCCTTGAATTGGCGATACCAAGATGGGGTCAAAAGCATGATCATGGGATCAGTACACAGATAACCTTCCTCACCTCTATCATAAGTAGTTGAAAAGAGGTAAGGTTCGCCTGTTTTTTCCGAATAAACTGCATAAACTGAATCTGCTTCTAAAAGCTTATCTTTAACGATTTCCGCTAGACGTTCTAACTTGCGAGTGTTGGATTGGTAGCTTTCTTCGCTTTCAGTTTCCTGATTTTGACGGCATTTCCATAAAAAGAGACGTAAAATCTCTACACTGTCATCAAGGCTAGCTGCCAAATAGTCTTCATTGGTCAACTGGCCCTCTTGGATGGCTACAAAAGCACGATACAGAGCATCTGAGTAGCTAGATAATCTTTGCTCTTCATCAATGCCTGAGCTATAGAGCACACTTCCCTTTTTAAGTTTAGGCAAGGAAGGATCCCTATCAACCACTAGATGTGCGAGAACTTCATCCGTTAGACTGTCTGCATCTTTGTTTTGACTACTGAGCTTTTTGACTTCTACAGTACCAAGAGCTTCCATTCCTTGGTCAGGATTGCAAAACTGCAACTGATCCCCAACCTTGAGAGTCCCTTCTAAACTCCCAACAATCAACAATTGATTCGTTTCCTTCATTGGGAGAAAGTCCAAAACTCCCACACATGCATTGTTTTTAGACTCTTCTTCCGCTTCAGTCTTTTTCAAATAATCAAAGATTCCCATAAATTTTCCTCATTATCTCCACTCAACACAAATTCTATGGAGTCGTTTTTCTAATGCTTGCAACCAAGCCTGATTAAACCGTATACGATTACTTCTATTGTATCATATTCCCTCGCTATTTTGGGGGAGTTTCTCAATTCTCATAATATTTCATGGCCTCTTCAATTTCTGCCAAGCTGATTCCAAATAATTCTAAACGCTTGAGAAGTTGTTTGCCATTGGAATAGCCGATGCGAAGGCTTTCTCCTAGATATTCTCTGCGTTTTCGGCTATCCGCTCCCGCTAGGAAACCCAGACGAATCAAGTCACTACGGCTAATATCAAAGTCATTTTCTGCTTCAAACTGCTCGGTAACTTGTGCCAAAGCTGTCTTCAAGTCTTCATAACTAGCATGCTCGATTCCTAAGGAACGTCCCTTGGTCTTGGACTTAGGAACTGCTTCATCACGTTTGAGAAAGGCGTGTTGCACTGTCGGAATGGCCGTCATAATCATCCGACGAATCCGCTCCCCATTAAAATCAGGGTCTGTAAAAACAATTACTCCATGACGTTCATGTAGACGTTGGATACGCTCCAGGTCCTGCTCATTGATAGCAGATCCACGAGTCTCATAAGTCGCTACATCAAAATAACGTTTTAGATTTGCCGTATCATCACGTCCTTCGACTACGATAACTTGGGATATTTTCTCTTTCATGATTTACGTTCCAATCCAAAGATGCCTTCTGCATTGGTACTTGTCGCAACTGCCAAATCTTCTGTTGTCATACCACGCAAGTCCGCAATAAAGTCTACTACATAGCGCGTGTAAGCTGTCTTGTTTTCACGACCACGCTTGGGTACTGGGGCTAAATAAGGTGCATCCGTTTCTACCAAAATCTTATCCAAAGGTAACTCTTTGGCTGCTTCCTGAATGTCTGTTGCCTTCTTGAAAGTCACCACTCCAGAAAAGGAAATAGTCATCCCAAGATCTACAAACTTCTCCGCCCAATCCAAAGAACCTGAGAAGGAATGCATGATGCCGCCACGAGGACCAACTCCTTCACTCTTGATAATCTCATAAGTATCTTCAAGCGCATCACGGGTGTGAACCACAAAAGGTAAGTCCAGTTCCTTAGACAGCTGAATCTGACGACGAAAAACCTTTTCTTGAACTTCCTTAGATGCCGTCATCCAGTGGTAGTCCAAACCAATCTCGCCCAAGGCAACAACTTTTGGATGTTTTAGTTTTTCTAGCAAGTAAGACTCAACATCCTCTGTATATGTCCCTGCTTCCGTTGGATGCCAGCCAATCGTCGCATAGAGTTGGTCATACTTGTCCACTAGTTCAAGAGCACGCTCAATGGTCGGTTTGTCAAAGCCAACAATATTCATCCGAGTTACGCCCATTTCAGTCGCTAAGGCAAGTTCTTCTTCTTCGCGTCCCAAAAATTCTTCCACATTCAAGTGGGTATGAGTATCAAAAATCATTTATATTTCCTCGTTTTTTCTACCTTCTATTATACCAAAAAAACTAGTCTCATCCTTATAGGAAAAAATGTTTTGAAATCATTCATTTTTTCTTGACGGCTTTTTTTCATAGCAGTATAATAACTCTTGTTGAAATTTTCAGAAAAGGAAAGAAAATGTTTACAAAACTAAAATATACCTTTATTGGTCGTCCCCTTAAGTCCTTAACTGAAGGCGAGGGAGGACTACTTGGAAAAACGCAGGCACTCGCAATGCTATCAAGCGATGCTCTATCATCTATTGCGTACGGGCCTGAGCAGGTCGTTCTCGTATTGGCCAGCCTTTCTCCGCTTGCTATCTGGTGGAGTCTGCCTATCGGCATTTTTGTCCTCTTACTATTAGCTAGCCTGACCATTTCTTATAGACAAATCATCCATGCCTACCCTCAAGGTGGAGGTGCCTATATGGTTACTCGAGAAAACCTCTCCCCTGAGTTAGGTTTGATTGCTGGGGGAAGTCTGCTTGTTGACTATATGCTAACAGTAGCCGTATCAGTGGCAGCAGGAGCTGATGCTATCACAGCTGCACTTCCTGCCCTCCATCCTTACAACCTCCACATCTCCATTTTTCTAGTATGTTTGCTCATGCTTTTAAATCTACGAGGACTAAAGGAATCCGCAAGCTCTCTGATGATCCCAGTCTATCTCTTTATCTTTAGTACGGTCTTCCTCTTATTGTTTGGTTTCTTCCAACTATTGACAGGTTCTCTCAGTTATCATGCAACTTCTGCAATTGGTCAAACTGTCCCAAGTCTGTCAATTGTCCTAATTTTAAGAGCCTTTACCAGCGGTTCGGCCTCACTAACTGGAGTTGAAGCTATCTCAAATGCCGTTCCATTTTTCAAGACCCCCAAAGAAAAAAACGCAGCTCAAACATTGACCATCATGTCTCTGATTCTTGGATTTCTATTTGCAGGGATTACCTTCTTAAACTACTGGATGGGGATTACACCTCAACACGGAGAAACAATCCTCTCACAAATGGCTAAAGGGATTTTAGGGGATTCAGCTCTCGGTCAGATTGTTTATTATCTCTTCCAATTCTCAACTGCCCTAATCCTAGCTGTTGCTGCAAATACTGGTTTTTCTGCCTTTCCAATGTTGGCTTACAATATGGCTAAGAACAAGTACATGCCCCATCTCTTTATGGAAAAGGGAGACCGCCTTGGTTACTCAAACGGTATTTTAACCTTAGCTTTTGGTGCTATAATCCTTCTGCTTATTTTCAATGGAAACACAGAACGCTTAATCCCTCTTTATACTATCGGAGTTTTCGTCCCCTTTGCACTTTCTCAAACAGGGATGATTCGCCACTGGAAAAAAGAAAAAGGCTCTCATTTCTTAAAATCTGCCTTTGCTAACATCCTCGGCGCTATCATTTGTTACGCCATTGTCCTTATTCTACTCCTCTTCAGGCTTGGAGATATCTGGCCATTCTTCCCAATTATCCTGGTATTGACCTTCCTATTTCTGTCCATCCACAGTCATTACCAAAAAGTGGCCAAACAACTTCGACTTTATGAAGGAATTCAAAAGAAAACCTACGATGGCAATGTCGTTCTTGTCTTAGTAGGAAATGTTACTCGAGTAAGCGTCGGAGCGATTAATTACGCTCAAAGCATCGGAGATGAAGTTTTGGCCATGCACATTTCCACTAAGGAAACTGAGGAAAAAGACCAAGAAATCCTCCAAGAATTTGCCGACTACTTCCCAAATATCACTCTAAAAAACATTAATACCAGCTATCGCGATATCATCACACCTACAGTTCGATATGTTCGAAAGATTTCTCAAGAAGCCAAGAAAAAGAACTACACGGTTACAGTTCTAGTACCCCAATTTATCCCTAACAAACCTTGGCAAAATATCCTCCACAATCAAATGAGCCTTAAATTAAAATATGCTCTCAGATGGCACGAAGATGTCATCGTGGCTAGCTACTCTTATCATTTGAAAGAATAAAGAAAAGCTCAAAATCAGAGAAATCCCCTCCTGATTTTGAGCTTTTTCTATTGATCATCTTTCCAATGCATCTTCTACAGTTTTCAGATTACATCAATTGCCATAGAAGTTTCTCTCTTTTAGATAAACAGAAAAGTCAGTAGGCTCGAGTTCCTACTGACTTCTTTGTTTCATTTGTTTGGATTATGCAGCCAAAACTTTGCGTCCTTTACGACGACGAGCTGCCAATACGCGACGACCGTTTTTAGTTGACATACGGTTACGGAATCCGTGTTTGCGCGCACGACGAAGTTTACTTGGTTGATAAGTACGTTTCACGATGAATACCTCCTCATAGATTTTGTATTCGTTTAGCCGGCTATAAAGTGATCAGTTACTAAACATACTTTACTATTCTATCTGATTCTTACGTATTTGTCAATAGCTCTGACAAATGTTTCCAGCTTTTTTGCTATGAAAGCCTTATCTACGATACTGCTTCAAGAAGCGAGTCATCTTTTCCTGTATTTGGGCCAACTCATCGACACGTGGTAGATAAACGATTCGGAAGTGATCTGGTTCTTTCCAGTTAAAGCCACGTCCATGTACCAAAAGCACTTTTTCTTGTTTCAAGAAATTGAGGACAAATTGTTCATCGTCATCGATACGATACATATTGCGGTCGATTTTAGGGAAGATATAAAGACCCGCTTTTGGCTTAACAGCTGATAAGCCAGGGATATCTTGAATGGCATTATAAATAAAGTTTCTTTGTTCATAGATACGACCACCAGGAAGAAGCAACTCATCCACTGACTGGTGACCACCTAGTGAAGTTTGAACAACCTGTTGAGCAAGCACATTCGAACAAAGTCGCATGTTTGAAAGCATGTTGAGACCTTCAATGTAGCCCTTTACATGATGTTTAGGTCCAGACAAGACCATCCAACCAACACGGAACCCAGCGATACGGTGAGATTTAGACAGACCATTCATGCTGACACAGAAAAGGTCTGGAGCCAAACTTGCGACTGGTGTGTGGACATTCCCATCCATAACCATACGGTCGTAAATTTCATCCGCAAAGATAATCAAGTCATTTTGACGAGCAATCTCGATGATATCTAGTAAGAGTTCTTTAGGATAGAGAGCCCCCGTTGGGTTATTCGGATTGATCAAAACAATGGCCTTAGTATTTGAACTAATCTTAGACTTAATGTCATCTAGGTCTGGATACCATTCCGCTTCTTCATCACAGACGTAGTGAACGGCATTTCCCCCAGCCAAGCTGACTGCCGCTGTCCAAAGTGGATAGTCAGGCATAGGAACCAAGACTTCATCGCCGTTATCCAAGAGACCTTGCATGGACATGACAATCAACTCACTAACCCCATTTCCAAGATAGATATCATCGATACCTACATTTGGGAAGTTTTTCAGTTGGCAATATTGCATAATCGCCTTACGAGCCGAAAAAATCCCTTTTGAATCTGAATAACCTTCACTATCACGGGCATTCATAATCAAGTCGTGTATAACCTCATCTGGTGCTGTAAAGCCAAACTCAGCTGGGTTTCCTGTATTTAGACGCAAAATCTTTTCACCATTTGCTCGCATGCGCATGGCTTCTTCCAAAACTGGACCACGGATATCATAAGCCACATGCTCTAATTTTATTGATTTGTTAAATTCTTTCATTTGAGTTCCTCTATTCATCAGGATAGTTAATATTATACCACTCCAAAACGAAATCGTAAATTTCCCAGTACTATTCCACAAAAAACCTTGCTTAACGCAAGGTAACAGGACAAATCCGATTTCTTTCTATTTTGGGAGAAGAAAGAGTAGATATACTTCTCTAAAAAGCTGGACAAATTGGACCAAAATCTTTGTAGAGAAACTCTGGTGATCGAAAACAAAGTCATTGTAAGGGATGGTAACTGCATGAACAAAAGAATTTCTACTTCTATTCAGCAAAACGCAAAGAAAAAATAAGTAGACTGACCAGCATTAGGAATAATGTTAGACTAAGCCGAGTCTAGTTGTAAAAATACCATCTCACTAACTTATTTCTTTGCCCTGTCAATTCATATTATACACTAAAATCTTTGCATTTTCAAACAAGTCTACATATAAAAAGAACTCAATATTTGAGTTCTTTTTATCTACTATTTCGCAATTTCTGCCAACATTTTCTCAATGTGCTGGATTGATTTTTCACGTCCAAGCAAGTAGATGGTATCTGGTAATTCAGGACCATGCATTTCACCTGAAACGGCGATACGGATTGGCATGAAGAGATTTTTCCCTTTGATACCAGTTTCCTTTTGGACCGCTTTGATTTGTGGGAAGATATTTTCTACCACAAACTCATCGTCTGACATGGCTTCGAGTTTGGCTTTGAAGGCTTCAAGTACAGTCGGAACCGTTTCACCAGCCATGACTTCTCGCTCAGCTTCTGTCAATTCTGGGAAGTCTGAGAAGAAAAGGTCTGTCAATGGAACGATTTCATCCACTGACTTCATTTGTGGTTTGTAGAGCTCCACCAATTTCTCAGCCTTGTCTGTCAAACGTCCTGCTTCTTCAAGGAATGGTTTTGCCATTTCAAAGATAGTCTCAAGATCCGCATTCTTAATGTACTCATTGCTCATCCAGTCCATTTTCTTTTGATCGAAGGCCGCTGGAGACTTGCTGAGACGGTTTTCATCAAAGAGTTTAATGAGTTCCTCGCGAGAAAAGATTTCGTCTTCTCCACCTGGGTTCCAACCAAGAAGGGCGATAAAGTTAAAGACTGCTTCTGGAAGGTAACCTTTCTTGCGGTAATCTTCGATAAATTGAAGGGTGTTGGTGTCACGTTTAGACAACTTCTTACCAGTTTCAGAGTTGATGATCAAGGTCATGTGACCAAATTCTGGTGCTTCCCATCCAAGTGCTTCATAGACCATGAGTTGTTTTGGAGTGTTGGCAATGTGGTCATCTCCACGGATGACGTGAGAGATTTGCATATCGTGGTCATCGATGACAACGGCAAAGTTGTATGTTGGGTAGCCATCTTTCTTTTGGATAACCCAATCTCCACCGATATTGCCACCTTCAAACTCGATATCGCCTTTGACCATATCATGCCACTTGTAGATACCAGACTCATTCACTGCCAAACGAACCGTCGGGATGATGCCTGCCGCTTCACGTTCTGCAATATAAGCTGCTTTTTCTCCCTCGCTCATACCAAGGTATTCGTTGATGTAACGAGGTGTTTCACCTGCAGCTTCTTGGCGTTCACGTTCCGCTGCTAATTCTTCTTCTGTAACGTAAGATTTGTAGGCTTTTCCTTCAGCTAAGAGTTGGTCGATATATTTTTGATAGAGCTCCAAACGCTCAGATTGGCGGTAGTTTTCATGAGTCTCTGGGCTTTCATCCCAGTCCATGCCCAACCAACGAAGATTTTCCAGCTGTGAACGCTCTCCATCTTCAACATGACGTTTGCGGTCAGTATCTTCGATACGGATAATAAAAGTTCCACCATGATGGCGTGCATACAAGTAGTTGAATAATGCTGTACGGGCATTACCGATGTGTAGTAGTCCTGTTGGACTTGGTGCATAACGCACACGAATATCTTTTGACATATCTTCTCCTATAAAGTCTCTAGGCCTCTGCCTTTTTGCTCTCTATATTATATCACAAGTCTCGCCAGAGTCCAATTTCTCTTTTCGAGAAAAAGCAAAAAGAGTGGTAAAACCACCCTTTTTTAATTCTATTATAGACGAGCGTTGAGTTCTTTACTCAATTCTTCAAATCCTGGTTTACCAAGAAGGGCAAACATGTTGCGTTTGTATGCTTCAACACCTGGTTGGTCAAATGGGTTGATGGCATTCAAGTAACCTGAAAGGGCGATTGCCAATTCGAAGAAGTAGATAGTGTAACCAAGAGTGAAGGCATCTTGCTCAGGAAGAGTTACGTACATGTTTGGTACGTCACCGTCAGTGTGGGCAAGAAGAACACCGTCAGTCGCTTTTTTGTTTACAAAGTCAACATCTTTTCCTTGAAGGTATCCAAGTCCGTCAAGATTTTCTTCCAAAGTAGGGATAATCACATTCTTACGAGGTTTGTCAACACGGACAACTGTTTCAAACATGATACGAGTTCCTTCTTGGATAAATTGACCCAATGAGTGCAAGTCTGTTGAGAAGTTAGCTGAAGTTGGGTAGATTCCTTTTTGGTCTTTCCCTTCTGACTCACCAGCCAATTGTTTCCACCATTCTGAGAAGTATTGAAGTGATGGCTCGTAGTTTACCAAGATTTCAGTTGCATAACCTTTACGGTAAAGGATGTTACGAACAGCTGCATATTGGTAAGCTTCGTTTTCAGAGATTTTATCTGAAGTATAGTCTTTACGAGCTGCGTTAGCACCTTCCATAAGGGCTTTGATGTCTGCACCTGACGCAGCGATTGGAAGCAATCCAACTGCTGTCAATACTGAGAAGCGTCCACCGATATCATCTGGAACCACAAATGTTTCCCAACCGTTAGCATCTGCTTCAACCTTAACAGCACCTTTTTGGCGGTCAGTTGTTGCGTAGATACGTTTGTTAGCTTCCTCTTGACCGTATTTCTTAACCAAAAGTTCTTTGAAGACACGGAAAGCGATGGCTGGTTCAGTTGTTGTACCTGATTTAGAAATCACGTTTACAGAGAAGTCTTTATCTGAAACGTACTCTACCAAGTCAGCAAGGTAAGTAGATGAGATTGAGTTTCCTGCGTAGAGGATTTGTGGCGCTTTGCGCTCTTCTTTTGTTTGCAAGTTGGCAAAGTGGTGGTTCAAGAAATCAATTGCAGCTTTCGCTCCAAGGTATGATCCACCGATACCGATCACCACCAAGACATCGCTGTCTGCTTTGATTTGCTCAGCAGCTTTCAAGATGCGGTCAAATTCTTCGCGGTCGTAGTTTTCAGGAAGGTCCAACCATCCCAAGAAGTCGCTACCAGCACCAGTTCCTTTACGGATCAATTCGTCAGCAGCTGTTACTTGTGCCTGCATGTATTCCACTTCGTGTGGAGCTACAAATTTATCTAAAACTTTTGAATAATCAAATTTAATATGTGACATAGTATTCCTCCAAAATTTCTTCTTCTCTATGATATCGCTTTACAGGGATTTTATCAAGTTTTTATACTGAATTTTCCCAAATTTTATCATAATTCAAACGTTTGCGTAAAATCTTACAAAATTAAAAAACTTGAGGCATCAAACCCTACGAATAAAAAAACGACTAGGATTCTAGTCGTTATAATTCATTCAATAAATACTCAAATAATTCTAAATTCCCATCTTCTTCATTGACTAGAAACTCTGGATGCCACTGAAGTCCAATAATACGGTGTTCATCGATCGATTCGATGGCCTCAATCGTTTGGTCGCGAGGATCTACTGCCGTTACGCGAAAATTTGGAGCCAAGTCTTTGATACTCTGACGATGAACTGAATTGACCTGACTAGTTTTTCCAAATAATTTGGACACAAGGCTTCCTTCAACTGTCTCAATGGAATGTGACGTTCCAAAAGGAAGTCCTTGCCAATGACCTTCAATATCCTGATTGAGTGTCCCACCAAAAGCAACGTTGACAAGCTGAACGCCACGGCAGATGGCTAAAATTGGCTTATTCTGACGAAGAGCCTCTTTCAAGAGAGCAAGCTCAAACTCATCACGAGCTAGGTTATAGTCGTCGCTATCAATTGTTTTTTCCTCACCATAAAACTGAGGATGAACATTTTGTCCCCCAGTCAAAATGAGCTTATCAATCATTTCTACATAGTCATGGACCACCGACTCATCACCAACCGGAATGACCAAAGGAAGTCCGCCAACCTGACGAATACTCTCAGCAAATTTACAAGAGACTGATGAATGAATATTTTTTCCTTCTGCGTCCACAGGACATAGGTTTGCCGCTACTCCAACAACTGTTCTTGCCATCACTGATTTCCTTTCCTTTTCCATTGATAATCTTATCTTATCATCCTTCCCTTCACCTGTCTAATATGTATTTTTTAAGTCTGTGATAAATTTTTTTTATCAGAAAAAGTTGCCCAAAATTAGGACAACTTTTTTGCTTATTCAAAGACAAATTGATTATGGTACAGTTCGGAGTAAAAGCCTCCAAGCTTCAGCAATTCGTGGTGATTTCCTTGCTCAATGACTTGACCATCTTTGAGAACGATAATCTGATCGGCATTGAGAATGGTTTTCAAGCGATGGGCAATCACAAAACTAGTTCTTCCTGCTACAATCGCCTCCATAGCATGCTGGATCTTACTTTCGGTTACAGTGTCCACGTTAGAAGTTGCCTCATCCAAAATCAAGACCTGGGGATCTGTCATCAGGGTTCGAGCAATGGAAATCAACTGTTTTTGGCCAGTTGAGAAGACGCTCTGGTCATCATTAATCAAAGTATCATACTTATCTGGCAGGCTTTCGATGTAGTCATGGATGTGTGTAGCCTTAGCTGCCGCTTCTACCATTTCTTGACTAGCATCAGGGACACCAAAGCGAATATTGTCTCGGATGGTTCCGCTAAATAAAACTGAATCCTGCAAGACAATTCCCACCTTGCTTCGCAAGCTATCCAAATCAAATTCTCGGATATCTCTACCATCAAAACTGATACTTCCTGCATCCACATCATAAAAACGATTGATTAAGTTCATGATGGTCGTTTTTCCTGATCCTGTTGGCCCAACCACTGCAATCATCTTCCCTTTTGGAGCTGAAATGCTGACATCTTTTAGAATTGGTTTACCTGAAACGTATGAGAAGTCTACGTTTCGAATCTCCACACCCTCTCGTAATTCTGTGAAATCTGGAGCATTTTGAGGGCGAACTTCTTCTTCGGCATCAAACATTTCTTGAATGCGGTCAGCACCAGTAAAAGCAAGTTGCAAACTTCCCCAACTAGCTGCCAATTGGATTATGGGTTGATAATACTGTTGAGAAAACTGGGTAAACATGACAATCAAACCCAGAGCAGTTGCTGTCTCAATGTTCTTATCATTCAGTAAGACAGCTGAACCGACAAAAATAACAATAGCTGTATTGACCAAACTCATTCCGTTCATGACAGGAAAGAGAATTCCTGAAAACATTCTGCCCTTGAAAGTGGCCTTTCGAACCCGTTCATTTTGCTCAACAAAACCTGCAATCACATCTTCTTGAATGCCTTGAACAATAACGGCTTTCTGACCCGAAATACTCTCATCCATATAAGCATTGAGCTTCCCAACTTCTTTCTGTTGGAGATTGGTATATTTTCTTGCCAATTTCAAAATGACAATCAACATGATGACAGCTATCGGAGTGCTAGCAATCGTAATCAAAGCCAAGGTCACATTTTTTGCGAACATGACAATCAACAAACCAATATAAAGTGCAATATTGGTCATAACAGACACCAGACTTTCGTTGAAAGCCTGTAGTATGTTATCCAAATCACTGGTGAAACGTGACAGGATATCACCATCTTGATGGCGGTCAAAGAAGGAAACAGTCAAGCGAGAAAGCTTGCCAAAAAGTCCCTTACGCATCTCATTTGTTGATTCGGCAATAATACGGCTCATCAAAACCATATAGATAAGACTCGACACCACGAGCACAATCAAAACATAGGCAAGATTGATTAAGAGTCCTAATAGACTTTGCCAAACCATATCTGGGTTTCCATTTTGATAGGCTATAACCAGATTAGCCAGTTCTGTTACTGTTTGACCTGCAAATACTGGAAAGAGGGCTTGTGTTACCGTTGCAATGATAATCATAGCAATGACAACGATAAAGGATATCTTATAAACTTTAAAATAGTTCCAAAAAAATCGAAATGTCTTCATCCTACTCCTCCTTTCCTTTTTGCGTTTCGTAAATTTCTCGATAAACTGCGTTTGTTGCAACCAAGTCAGCGTGTTTGCCTTGACCAATCAAACGCCCTTGGTCAAGCACTAAGATTTTATCCGCATGAACAACAGAACTAATTTTCTGAGCGATAATAATAGTAGTTGTTCCCTTCAAGTCCCTATTAAGAGCTTCTTGTACCAAGCGTTCTGACTTAGCATCAAGTGCCGAAGTCGAATCATCAAAAATCAAAATTTTAGGATTGCTAACAATTCCACGCGCAATAGACATTCGTTGTTTTTGTCCACCAGAAAAGTTAGTCCCACGTTCCTCAACCGGACTTTCAAAGGCCAAGTCCATACGACTAATAAATTCACTGGCCTGGGCGATGCGAGCCGCGCGTTCCATTTCTGAAACTGTCGCATCTCCCTTACCTTGTCTGAGATTATCTGCGATGGTTCCACTAAAGAGAATGGCTCTTTGTAGGACGATAGAAACTGTCTTACGAAGCGTCCCTTCACTAACTGTCCGAATGTCCTTTCCACCAATCTTGATCGAACCTTGCTGAGGATCAAATAATCGTGGAATCAACTGAGCCAAGGTTGATTTCCCTGCACCAGTTGCTCCGACAACCCCAACCATTTCACCAGCTGCGATATCGAAGGAAACATCTTTTAGGATAGGCTCTTCATCATTTGGATAGGTAAAGGTCACATTTTCAAAACTGAGACTTCCTTCCAATTCTTCATCTTCCACATCATTGAAAGTCATAGCTGGTTCTGTATCAAGGATTTCACGAATACGACGAAGGGAAATCATGGCACGAGTGACTGAATTCCCCAAAAATCCAACCATGACGATGGTAAAGATAATCTGACTCAGGTAGTTTACAAAGGAAGCAATGGAACCAACTACTGACGGATCTGACTCTGCCATACCTGCTACAAGCCAGATTGAAAGAAAGACAGCACCGTATGAAATCATCATCATTACAGGTTGAACGATAGAAAAGGCGTAGCCGATATAAAGGTTTTCACCCAGTAATTCATCGGATACCTGCGTAAACTTAGCAAACTGGTCTTTTTCTCGAACAAAAGACTTAACCACGCGCACACCACGTAAATTTTCTTTGGCAATGGCATTGATACGCTCCAATAAGGTCTGGAATTTTGCAAATCGAGGCCCCATCATTCCCATCATAAGACCTGTCATGGCGACGATCAAAACGACCATAAGAACCAGCACCCACCACAGCGAAGGCAGTGTAACAACGGCTAATATAAAGGAACCAATAAATAAAATCGGTAGTCGAAAGAGGATTTGGAAGGTCATCATAACGACGTTTTGAATTTGATTGATATCGTTGGTCATACGCACAACGAGGTTCCCTGCATTAAACTTCTCAATATTGGCGTATGAAAAAGTTTGAATCTTACGAAAGGCATCTTCCCGTAAGTCAGACGAAACTCCTTGAGCAATGTAAGCTGCTAACACTACATTGATCCCACCTGCGACCAAACCAATTAAGGCAACAAGAATCAACCAAAAACCGATAGTATAAATAGCTTCATTATCACCTGTTAGCAGAGCCTCTAAAACCTCCTGCAAATAACGTGGTTGCAAAAGTGAACTTGTCACCATTAGACCTGTCATGACCAAGGACGCTAGCGCCTGCCATTTATAGGCTTTTATTTTCTGAAACAGCATATTTCCCCCTTATAAGATAGACAAAAGGGAACGACAGCTCTGTCAGTCCCTTCTTATGCTTTCATGTTGATGCTATTCTAACAAAAAAGAATGCCATTGTCAAAACACTCAGCTCTCAGAAGCTTGTGCAATCATGACATTAGCATTCTATTAATCCTTTAAATAATCCATTAAAAAATTTTCTAACTATGTACAGAATTTTTATTGCTCTGAACCATCTTGCTCGTCTAGTTGAACTCGTCCAATTTCACGGTAACTACAATCCCCAACAATCTGGACCGAGAATTGACCATCTTCATACTCGAGGATCGTCACACTTCCATTATCAAGACCATGCGGATGCATTCCGTTAATTAAATAAACAATGGTTCCAATAGTCATTCCATGGCTGACTACCAGGGCATTCCCTCCCCCATTAGCTTCCATTTCCTTAGCAATGGCTTCAAAGCCTTCCCAAATACGACCACTTAGTTTTTCCCAGCCTTCAGCCCAGCCTGCTGTATCCACTTCTACCAATCCTTCAGCTAGCTCCGCATAGGACAAACGATGCACATGATCGACATTAAAAATACGAGGAATGATGCCCATAAATAGGTCCCCATCATAAGCACCATCAAAGCTACCAAAGCACCACTCACGGATTCGCTTATCCATACGATAAGGAATTTGTCCTGTCAAGCCTAGTTCCTCAAGAATAATGCCCATAGTCTGGATGGTACGTCCTGAGTCACTCGAATAAGCACGCTCAAATTTTAAACCAGACTCACGCAAACCAATTCCCAATTCATGAATGCCTCGTTCACCTTCAGCTGTTAAGGGAGTATCACTCCAACCTTGAGCACGCCCAATCGTATTAAACATTGTTTTCCCATGACGCACTAGATACAATTTTACACTTGCCATTTTTGGTCCTCCATATGTATCTATTATAGCATGATTTCAGGTAAAAACCTCGGCCAAACTATTCTGTATCATTCCTATCAGGGGCTAATTGGGAAGACATCGTCGTCTCTTTTTTAACCGGTTCTTCTTTTTTCTCCTCACTTCCTTCTTTGGAATTATTTTCTGTCTTCTTCGTCTTTTCGACAATCTTCTTCAAAGATGGAAAGTAAAATTCAAATTGATGTTTTCCAGTATCGACAGTCGTTGTAAAGCCCTTTTCGTCACTACGATAACTTGCCTTCCCTAGATCAAATGACTGCTGACCACTATCAGAACTAGCTTTTTCATAGGTTCTCTTAGCCATCGCATAAGCCACAAGCTTCTCTTTATTTAAGGCATAATTCTGATGAAGAGCCACTTGTCGATTTAGATAAAACTGCAACAAGAGACTAAAAATTCCAGCAATAGTAATGGCGTAAAGGAGAACTCCTGCTCTAACTTTTTTCTTTTTCCACACGGTAGACAAACTCCCTCTCTAGCCCTTTTTCAAACTGAAAATAAAAATGTAACTCCTGCCCTTTTTCTTGAATACGAGCAGATTTTAGACCGTAGACCATAGGCTGGTATCCTCGACCACTGGCATCTGTTTTCCGGAAATCATTTGTCCTTGATTTACCCATGGAAATAGATTTACCTTCCTGTTTGAGGTAAAGTCTATCATTCTCCACTTTTTCAAATTGCGCTCGATTCAACTCCGCTTCCAGCTGATCCACAAATAAGAGCCACTCCTTCTGCTCACTTTTCTGCTGATAGCGAACCTCTGAAACCAAGAGTTGACTCATAGCTTGAAAGAGGAGCAAGCTACCACTAATAACAAGAAGGGCAACCAGGGATTCTAAAAGTGTAAAAGCTCTGACACTACTTGTCTTGAATCGCCAGTATTTTTTCAGTTCCATGATACACCTCCAACCCCTTCTCACTTGAGACGATATCAACTCTAACTCCGTTGACACTCAACTGCTTTTGCCCAGTCTGCAATGCCATTCGAGCCACTCGCAAAACTTCCTCCTGTTCTATGAGTCTTGCTTCCTGTCGTCTACTTTCTTGAATCTGTCCCAGCAAGAGAGTTGCAATACTGGCAAAAATTGCTAGTGAAATCACTGCCTCCAGTAGAATAACCGCCTTAATTTTTTGCTTCTTGAATACGTTTAATCTTTCCATTTCCTAGATATAGTTGGTAGCGAACCACTTCTTTCCTTGTTTGAAATCTCACGCTCGCCAGAGATGAATTCCCACCAGCCTTGTCAAAGGTGATTGACTGATTAGACTGTAATTGAATTCCTTTAGGAATCGCTAATTTCTGATAGCCATTGCCAATGCTTCTCTCTTCTAAAATCAAGTTCATCTTTTGTTGACTAGCCAGACTTCGCTTCTGGGTTTCCCGATAAAGTTCTTCAAATTCCATAAAGAAAATCTGCTCCTCTACCGCCGCAAAAGTGGACTGGACTGAACTTGACAAACCCAAGGCAAGCAGGCTAACTATTCCTAACACCAATAAACTTTCCAACATGGTAAAAGCCCTAATCCGCAACTGTTTGACTTGTCTTTTGTTTTGCATGGTATTCTTTGTAGGCTTTTGCTTGCTCAGCAGTGATACGTCCATCTGCCTGCAATTTGCTTAGACTGGCATCTTCATTTTTATCCAGACTATAGAGTTCTGCTTGGCTTTCTACCACCTTGACGACAGCTGCTTTACCCTTGTCATTCACTGCATCCTTTTGCTTAGTCAGATTTGGTACAAAAAGCAAGAGTAGGACGCTAATGATCAGAAGGACCACTAACATTTCAATCAGTGTGAAAGCTTTTGCCTTCACTTCTTTTAATTTCATCAACATTTTTTTCATCTAAAAATTTACCTCCATATTTTGATACATTGGCAGCAACATAGCTGCGTACAATAAAACGATTAGTAGGGCTACAAAAATAAAAACCATGGGTTGTACTAGATTCATGGTACGATTGACTCGGGTAAAGAAGGATTCCCACGTTTTTTCCGCATAGATTTCCAGTTCGCTTCCCAACTTGGACTTGACTTCTCCGTATTCAATGATTAATCCTAACTCTCTTCTAAAGAAAGGATAATTTTGTACAACCTGAGAAAATTCATGCCCATTTTGCAAAGCTTGTTCTAAATCATATCCAATTTCCTTAAAGAGAGGATTCCCTTGTTCCTGCATCATCTGGAAAATCTGTGACAACTCTAAACCTTGTCCAATCATATTGCCCCATTCCCGAGCATAATAGGCAGTTAGATAATACTGAACGAACACACCTA
Organism: Streptococcus sp. Z554; assembly: GCF_053010305.1. NCBI lineage: Bacteria > Bacillati > Bacillota > Bacilli > Lactobacillales > Streptococcaceae > Streptococcus > Streptococcus sp. Z554. Next base: position 3,993 of record NZ_JBRKNV010000007.1, on the reverse strand, counting down.
GAAAGGGGATCCTAGCCAGATAAGAAAAGACTTGAATCTTCCTAGATTTCCTGTAGAATATCAGTCCTATTAAAGATAAGAGACCTAATGTTAGAGCAAACCCAAGAAAAATCTGTGGCAGGTTACTAATCACTAAGGTAGCTATGTTACTACTATCCAGTTGGGGCAAGAGATAATTCCGCAAGCCCAACATAATAAGCAGTAAGAAAGCTAACAAAATGACTGGATAGGTTGCAACTTCAATTAACTTTTTCTTAACTTTAGCTAGATTATCCAGATATTCTTCAATTTTCCCCAAACTCAAATGGAGATTCCCATGAACTTCAGCCAATGAAAGTTGTGTGACAATCGCACTCGAAAAACCTAAATTCCCCATCATTTCCGAAAAAGATTTCCCTTGCGAGAGCTCTAGGCGCATCTGCGATACATATTCCTTTTCCAACAAGAGGCTTCTATCTAGAAAGGAAATGATTTCTACCAAGTGAAAACCACTCGAGAACAAATTGTTAAAGAGAGTGATAATTTTCTTCTGCTTACTGGTAGCTAATTTTCTCCGTTTCAGCTTGAAGGGCAGTGATATGTCCATCTTTAAAAAGTTGGTCAATTTGCTCATTCCACTTGTTTGCTTGGTGTTCTTGATAATTTTGGTTTGCAAAATCAATCATTCCTCCTCCCCCGATTAGTCTCTGGTAGCAAACACCTTGTAAAACAACTGCCAGTTCATCTTCGCTGACACCAAGTTCTAAAAGACGCTCATAAACCCCACGTATACTTTTGGCATGAATAGTTGAGAATACTGTGGCGCCCGTTAAGCTAGCTCGTACAACTGCACGGGCTGTTTCACTATCGCGAATTTCCCCAATAATCAACAGATCTGGTCGATGACGAAGGGATAGTTTTATCAGATTTTCATAACTCAATCCAATAGCTTCATTGAGTTGTAATTGCAGCATCTCTTCTTGCTTTATCTCGACCGGGTCTTCAATGGACATGACCTGTTGCCCCTTAAACAATGACTTAGCTAATTCATGCATCAGAGTTGTCTTACCACTTCCTACAGGACCTGCAAAAAGGTAAAGACCTCTTTGTCTAAAACCCTTTTCTAATTCATGAATATCTTGAAACCAGAAACGTAGCTCTTGTTCTTCATCGTGTAACAGGCGAATAACTAAACTCTCATGACCACGATAATCTCCTACAGTTGACAAACGTAGTGAAGAAATCTTGCCTCCATGCTGATAATCACAGGAACCCAACTGACTACGACGCTTTTCGCCAACGTTCATCCCCGCAATAAACTTAAAGTGACTAATGACAGCGCCCAACTTTTCAAAATCATAGGTGTCAATTAGACGTCTTTCATCTCCAATTCGCATATGTAGCTCATAGATCTGATTCTTGGGAACAAAATAAATATCCTGAGCTCCATTCCTTTTTGCGAGACTAATCAATTCTTGTGCAAGTGCTTGTACCATATTCCCTCCTCAGTTTATTATTCGAAGAAAATACAAAAAAAGAACAACTTTATTAAAAAGTTGTTCTATCTTTTTTGATGCGACACGTACGATGGATTTCTAAACCAGTTTGTTTTTCATAACCCGGTCTGAATTTTTCGTCTGGGATGACTTGGCCATCTTCTAGTAAAGCCAGCGAATGATATTGTTGCAGAAATTCATCACATTCCTCGCACCAACGTTTATCATCTGGATCCCAAAATATGGTCATCAAGTCCCCACGACTTTTGTAAAGCGGAATTTTCTTTTCCAGCTCAAACCAACAAGATTTATAATACTTCAAGGCGTCATAGTAATTCTCAAATTTCTTACTCTTAATGACGTCTTCTTCCCATCCATCTATGAACCACCAAGGTTCAAAATCCCCATACATTTCTATAACACGATACATAGCTTCATTTCCTTTGTACCGTATATTATAGCGAATTTTTGAGAACAATGAAAGAAATTTGCTCGTTTTCAACAACAACCTTAGAATATTTTTCTTCGACTAAATCAATCTATAAATTATCAAAATAAAAGCAGCAACTAAGATTAGTCACTGCTTTATGATTTTATGCTTGATAACGTTTTTCTCCGTCAAGATATGTTGCTACCAATTCCAAATCTTTATCAAGAACGATAAAGTCAGCATCGTAACCTTCACGGATTTGTCCACAGACATCGTCAATATGAACAGATTTTGCTGGGTTGAGACTAGCCATCATGACTGCTTCATGAGGATTTGCAATTCCCCATTCAACAACATTTTTTAAACCGTCTTTCAGTTTGAGAATAGAACCTGCCAAGTTCCCAGTAGATTTGAGTCGAGCAGTTCCATTTGCAACCACAACCGGGAATTCACCTAGCATGTAGTCTCCATCTTGCAAACCTCCCGCTGTCATACAGTCAGTGATAAGGGCAATATTTTCAGTTCCTTTTTGTTTAAGTAGGATATCACAAGCCTTAGGATCAACGTGATGACCATCACAAATCAATTCAGCATAGGTATGTGGCAACTCATACATAGCACCAACCATACCAAGCTCACGATGCGTCAAGCCACGCATACCATTATAAGCGTGAACCCATACACTAGCCCCAGCATCAACAGCCTTTTTAGCCTGATCAAATGTTGCATTTGAGTGACCAAGAGCCACCGTCACACCTTCGCCAGTGATTGTACGTACAAAGTCCTCAACCCCTTCACGTTCAGGCGCCAATGCAATTTTATTAAGAAGGCCATTCGCAGCCTTCTGCCAAGCACGAAATTCGTCCATCCGAGGATCTTTCATGTAAGCAGGATTTTGAGCACCTTTAAATTCCTCAGTAAAGTAAGGTCCTTCAAAATAGATACCACGAATCTTAGCTCCAGATGCTTCTTGGTAACGAGCTCCAATGTTTTCAGTAACAGCGAGTAATTGTTCGTAAGAAGAAGTTAAAGTAGTCGGTAAAAAGCTTGTAACACCTGTGCTAAGAAGACCTTCACTCATTGTATGAAGAGTTCCTTCAATATTGTTGTCCATGACATCAACTCCACCGAAACCATGGATGTGTGTATCGACAAGACCAGGTGCAATACTATACCCACTATAGTCAATAACTTCAGCGCCATCAGAAACTTGATCTACATGTTTACCAAACTTCCCATCGACAACTTCTAAGTAACCACCACGACGAACTCCATGAGGATAGAAAAATTGGTCCGCTTTAATATATTTAGGCATAATGATAACCTCCGTAAATGAATTTTTCTAATATTTATTATGTCAATTACATTATAAACCTTTCTTAGAAATTTGTAAATGGTATAGACCTGTTATAGTTAAAAATAACAAGAAATAAATCAATATTTCGTAAAAATAAAGTAAAACCATAAACAATTGTACATCAATCTTCATAAAATGAAAAAAAGTAATTTTAAGTAACTCTGAAAGAAAAAATTGGAAGAAAAAATAAAAAGACAAGGCTCGAAAACCTTGTCGTTATTACTATACCGGCGGCCGGGGTCGAACCGGCACGTCCTTGCGGACACTGGATTTTGAGTCCAGCGCGTCTGCCAATTCCGCCACGCCGGCAAATAGTAACTGGGGTAGCTGGATTCGAACCAACGCATGAGGGAGTCAAAGTCCCTTGCCTTACCGCTTGGCTATACCCCAAAAATATAAATAGGCGAGTGATGGGGATCGAACCCACGCATGCCAGAGCCACAATCTGGTGTGTTAACCACTTCACCACACCCGCCATACTATTTAACACGGGCAGTAGGAATTGAACCCACACTGAAGGTTTTGGAGACCTTAGTTCTACCTTTAAACTATGCCCGTATAGGATGGAAGGGGAGGGATTCGAACCCCCGAACCCGAAGGAGCGGATTTACAGTCCGCCGCGTTTAGCCTCTTCGCTACCCTTCCGTAAGATTTAAAATATGGCGCGAGACGGAATCGAACCGCCGACACATGGAGCTTCAATCCATTGCTCTACCAACTGAGCTACCGAG
>NZ_JBRKNV010000006.1:0-124145 GCF_053010305.1 Streptococcus sp. Z554 | reverse complement strand
TAAATTTCAGTTAAAATACGTCAATTGCTTCTAATCAGACAAAAATCAGACAAAACCACATTATAAAAACAAAAAAAGCCTAGAAACGTTGATTTCATAGGCTTTTGGTATATTGTCTTACTTAACTTCTGTAAAAATTAACTTCTACACCTACAAAGCTTATTCTGACAAACTTTATAACAGTCTCAGAAAAAAAGGTAGAGAAAAAGGTAGAGACTGAAATTTCATCTGGATTTTCCAAAAGTTCTTTGTAAAACATAAAACCTAGTTGGATACATTTTTATTTGAATAAGTTTCAAAATCCCCTTTAAATCAGCGTTTCCTCGCTTTTTTTAGAAAACTAATTTCATCTAATTTGAATCAATTTCAGTTGAATGGTGTGAATTTTACCCTAAAAATACACAAATTGAGCTAGATTTTACCAAAAAGTTCACACCATTTATATAGTCCTTCGTATTCTGATAAATCATTCATAATTGAAATAATATGATTTGAATGAAAATACTTGTTTAAAAATTATTTTCAGAAATCATAATAGAAACTTTTTTAGCATCTCGAATTATATAATTTAAAATAACTAAATTACTTCTGAACGGTATATGTTCTTTTGTACTTTAAGATACTCTTTTAGATCAATAATTTTGTTATTATGATTATTTTTTCTTTTAGCTTCATTATGATAATGATACGCATAGTTATTTGCTTCAGCAAACTGCTCTGTATAAGTCTTAACCAATTCAAATAATTCATCAAGAGATGTATCTAATTCTAATTTCTTTAGCAAAGATTCATTTTTATTTAAGAAATTTAAAAACTTATCAATATCTTTCTCAGTCAATTCTCCTTTTTGAGCGGTGATTAAATACTGAGTTAACCTCTTTATTAAAGATTTTGATACACTATTCATCTGAATACTACGATAGCCGTAATAACCAACTCCTCCTATAGCTAAAACTCCTGCACCTATTAGTCCAACTTTTATAGCCTTATTGCCGATTAATTTATTTGCAGTATCTTTAGAAAAATCTACAGCTTTGAGATGCTTAATAATCTGTCCCTTATTATTTCTTATAACAGAACCAAATTGTTTGTATATACCTGATTCTAAGCCCTTTTGAATATCGTTGGGTATAACTAAATTAATATTATTAATAACCATAATAAAAACTCCCTTATACGAAAAGCATTTGCTTAATTTGTAAGATTTAATTACAATCAACTAGAATCTTACCCAAAATATTTATCCACCAATTCCTGAATCCTACCTTCTTTGGCAGCTGGAATAGTATCTTCTAAAATAAAATTCTTTCTACTGATATCTTGGGAAAGATTTCCAAAGATAAAATTAGTCGAAATATTATAGATAATCTCCGACGGTGCAAATCCATAAACTTGATTTTCTAGGATATGTTTTAAGCGTTCTTCAGGATTTGGAAAGGCTTCTTTCAAGCCATTGCTGTTATATAGCCGCTTAACAAGCTCTGCAATATAGAGACCTGACTTCATGTACAAATCAATAAATGTCTTAGATGGATCATCAAAGATTCCTGGGTTTTCTTTTTCAAGCTCATCTACCATTCTCTTCACCACTCGTTTAGGAGTGAAAATCTGATTGGTTTTCTGTGGTGGAATATAGTCAAAAATATCTTCTTTTTGATCTTTAAAATAATCCGCCAACTCCTCTTTCTTGCGAAGAAATTCTTGAATGGCCTCATCGAATGTTGCTCGATCAAAGAGATGTCCTGCAAAATCCTGCCCACCATCTCTTAGGTAACGAAATTGGTCAATCGTAATACCAGTCACTTCAAAGAAGACATGCTCAGGAACAAAGGTGTCAAAATTATCAAGTGTTAGAGATTGATCACCATAGGCCATGATGAAACTTGGAATTGTTCGTGCAAATCCTCGAAGATGATCCCGGATTTCATCTTGAGCTGATTGTTTCAACTGTTCTACACGTTTGACCTCAACCTGTTCGATAAACTTCTCAGGCATTTTTTCCACTTCTTTTTTGAGTGTTTGTTCTAGTTTTTCTTTGTGAATGAGATTATTTTCTTCTATTCGTTTTTCAAGAACTTCTTGAATCTTATCTTTCTGCTCCTTATCATTTACTTCCTTGAGCTGCTGCTGCAACTCTTCCTTGATATGGGCTTCAGTAATTTTACGTTCTATCTCATTTTTTCGAACTTCATTCTCAAATGTGACTGCAATTTGTTTCTTGATCTGGTCTGTTTCCCGAGTTTTCAGATCATATCCAGCTTTCAATTCTTCTACAATTACCGTAGATACTGTCTGGCTCAAGTCATTAATTAGTTGTTTTTGAGTTTTGTCCTCATCCGTAGTGACCAAATCTGTAACAGACTGTCCAAGTCCATAAACTTTTTCACCAAAAAGTCGCGTTTGTTGATTAACCACTATTTCATGGTCAACAACTGCATTGCCTTCATCATCCACTGTAACATCTGAAAAATCTAGTAAATCAGAAGGTGTTTGTAACTTGCCTTCCTTTTCAACTGGTAGTTCATTTAAAATGTCTAGAACTGTTTGACTAGCTTGAAAAATGCCGCTGATATTATCAAATAAGAGATTGGACATAAATCCTCGTTTGAGGACTTCTCTAGCTTTTATCTGACGTGGTATAGTCAGAACTGCCTTAGCATCAATTTCAACCATCTTACCTGCACGGTCTTCTGCTATGACAGGGAAGAAATTCAAGAGTTCTCTGATGTTTTCTTCACGAGTTGCGGAAGTTCCACCACCTCCTGCAGTTGCAAGCGATAAGTTATTCGCAAACTCATCAAAGAGAATCAAGGTTCTTTCTGGCGCAAAGTCAAATACGTAGGCTCTTTCTTTGCGGAAGTGATTCCCTTTGCTATCGCTCCATGAGTATGGATTTTGAGCACGGAAGGCGGCCTGCATATAAAGGGCAGGTGATTTCAAGTTTGATAACATTAATACGCCTGTCCATTCAGGAATGGTCACACCTGTCGTTAATTGACCGACGGATAGGGTAATGGTTTTGTCATTCTCTGCTATCGCTTTTCTAACCAAGTCTAGGGATTTGAGTTTGACCTTATCATCTTCTTCGGACATACGCCCGTCACCAGCAGCTAGAACAATCTCATAATTTTCATAGATGGGGTGTTCCTCTAGCAGCGCTTTTAAGGCTTTAGCTGAGGCTACACGTTCTAACAACCAAAAAGTATGCTTGAGTTCGTTCCGAAGTTCTTTGGTTGAAAATGGATACTTTTCATTGCTTGATAGAGTATTTAGCCAATTTCTGACATCTTGCTCATGGATAAATTTCCCTTTATCATCTGTAGCGAAAAATTCACTCAAGTCAAAAGCATAGTCGATATTTTCGCCATCTAGTTGAGCACCTTTTTCTAACTCCTCACCAATCATCTGAGACATTTGATAGGTAAAGAGATTTAACTGAGGCAAGCTTTCATATGGATTTTCCTCTTCTTGCTCAGGCGACCAAGTAGTTTTAGCTGCCTGCTCATCCGCATAAGACCAGTTGTAGATCTGCTCCTCGGTAAACTCTCCCTTAGCTAACGCCTTAAATGGAGTTCCTGATAGATGCAAGGTAAAGTTTCGACGAATCTTATTAAAAGCTTGGTCTGTCTTGAAGGTATCAACTCCTTCGTGAGCTTCATCGATAACCAACAAATCCCAATGAAGGTCTGTAACCCATTTGAGTTTATTGTGCTCTCCCCCAAGATAAGCAGAGCCTTTCAAGTCTTGAAGACTGATAAAAGCAAGTTGTCGTACATCATCATCTAAGATATCAAGAAATTCTTTTCGAGATAACGTTGGTTGATTTTTAAGGCTATCTGATTCAGAAACAAACTTGTAAGTCGTTTGACCTGCAATGAATTTTTCAAAATCATCATACCATGAATTAGCAATGGCAGGTCTGTTGGTTACAATCAAGACATTGACAGCTTCCATCCGACGAGCTAGATCATAGGTAGATAAAGTCTTACCAAAGCGTGGCTTAGCATTCCAGAGGAACTTGCCTCCTGGGTGATTTTTGAAATAAGCTAAGGTCTTAGAAACTGCTTCTTCTTGCTCTTGTCGCAGGATATAGTCCTGTCCTTGGCCAGGCTGATACCCTGACAAATCATGCTGAACAAACTTATCAAAAAGATTTTTAGATTTTTCAGGAGTTCCATTAAAATAGAACCATTCCGTCTTAGGACGATGTTCCACATCATGGAAAGAAAGGAAATGGTGGAAATCATGATCCTTAAAAGTCTTTCCTTTATCGGGTTCTTCTGTATAAGCTGCATCCCCAGTCCATAAGACATCCGTAGCTATATGAGCAGTGTGTGTTTGTTCTTTAATTCGTTGCGTGACATCACGTTCCGTATAACCAATCTTAATCCAGCCCTCATTACTGGTTACCGTAGGAGTAGTGTAGGCATAGATTTTAGGATGAATCTCTTTAGAAGTTTTAATTTCTACCATCAATCCATCTCCCTTACATGAGTCTCAATAAAAGCAATTTCCTCAGGAGAAAGGTTATATTTTTGATAGAGCTGACGGTCAATATCAGCCACTGATTGTGTCCAATCAATGTCCGAATTGACCGTAAAATCTTGGAGTGGAACGTAATACCAAGTTTTTCGAGAGTTATGCTGAGTAACTTTCAAAACACCTAATAATACTCTAGCGAATTTAGTTTTAATAAATTTAATACAAGCATCGGCTTCAAATTTTGTTTTAAAATTGCCAATAGATAAAAAAGTGTCTGTATGCCCGATTAGGGGTTCCCCGATTAGGGGTTCCCCGATTAGGGGTGTTGATAAGACCTCACCTAAGGCACCACTTCCATTAGCTTCTGGTACAAAAACATTATAATTTTCGAATGTTTCCGGTAAATCTAAATATTTTTTATTAATATATCGATAAACACGTTCGGAGCCAATTCTTCCAAGTAGAGCAACATGGTCTTTTTCTTCTTTGTTTTTGAAAACAAAATCTAACTGAGTTAGTGATTTCGAAACAATTTTATTTTTTGTCCCTTTTCCTTGCAGCTTTTCAGCATTTGGATAATCAGAAAAAAGTTGATTTGAAAATCTATAAATACCTTGAGGATAAACTAAATCAGAAAAAGTTTTAAAGTCTGTATGTTTTTCGATTTTTTTTACAATACTATTTAAAGCTTCAAAAATAGTAAATACTCCGATTGGTCCCAAATCTTTATCAGCATCACGATAAGTTATTGCTACTCCACCCTTAATATCTGTTCCTGTAAATACTTTACCGCTTTTAAGTTCATAGAATTGAACTTTTAAATGCTTGTCTTCAAGCATCTTTTCCATCCAATTTTTAGGAGTTTGACCAGCTTTAAATAAAAATCTTGCTGGGGTGATAAGTATCGATTTATCTGCGATTTTAATTGCTTCATCAATAAAAAAGTGATAAATTGGTTCATCTCTAGCTTCGCCTGTTTCTTGATACGGCGGATTTCCTATCACGACGTCAAATTTCATTTCACTTTCCTCACTAGATAGGCGCTCAAAACCTATCATCTTGTTCTTTTTCCAGTCTTTGATTTGGGTTTTAGATTCTTCTACTTCTTGGACTTCCAGCTCATCTGAAAACAAGCTTAGCTGTTGAGATTGCTCTTGTGTAGCTGAGTAAGGACTGATTTTTTTCAATCCATCCATCTGAAAGACATTGTAGGAGATAATAGTCGCAATTTCTTTCTTTTGCTCTAAGGTCGGTTGATTTCCAGTCTTTGCAAGATAGTAGTCCTCAAATGTTGCTAAAAGATTTTCACGCGCCAAAAGCAGCGAATCTCCTTGATACTCATAGCCATACGAAGCTCGATAAGCTTTTTTTACGAGTTCATAGAAGGTAGCTTCATTTGAGACCTCACGACTAATGCGCTGCAATTTTCTATCAACAAAACCAACTCGCTCAGATAATGGAATTTCCTCGCCAGTTACTGTATCATAGCGAGTAACCATATAAGGTGCTTCACCACAGGTAATTTCTAGCCAGCGCACTTGGATATAATCTTCAAGATCCAGAGCTTCAAGTTCAGCTTCCACGTAACCATTTTGCTTTTCAACTAACCAAGTTGGCGTAAAAACTTCGGCTCTAATCTTGGTTCGGTCTTTTTGTTCATACTTGGACTTTTCTGATCGGGGTTGAATCAAGTTTGCATAGGTTCCCGTCACCCTACTTGGAGTGATACGATCACTTGGAGCAAATCCCTTTCCCAACAATTCATAAGAATGTGTCGCCCAAACAATATTTTTCTTGGTCGTTCGATCTTTTAAAAGAATTTTTAATAAGTCAGCCGACTCCATAGCCAACTGTTCTTCACTAATATCTATTGCCATAAAGCAACCTTTCGTGTTTTTAATGGAATTTCTAAAAATACGTATTTTTCATTTATTAATCTATTATATTTTACCACAAAAAAACACTGAGATACTCGTCCCAGTGTGTTTATTTCATTCTATTGTTTTCGTCCCAGTGAGCATTTTTTTCTGTAATAAGTTTTAATCTTATATGTTATAGTTGATAAAATTGTAGATGAGATAGGAAAATCAAGGACAATTGTATACCTAATTAAGCAAAATGCTATAAAAAACTTAGTAGGTGTAGTAAATGCAGATTGATTTATATCTATATTAAAAACCCTATGATTACCCTACGGTTACATATTTCAAAATAGCAAGATTTTAGCAAGGTATCGTACTTTTTAGAGCTATAAAATGGTGAGGTTTTGGTGAGGTAAAGCTACTTTTAGAACCAAAAGAAAAATAGAGGTGTCCCACCTCCTACCGCAGGATGAACTGTTTCAAGGGGAGATGGAAAACCTCTATTCGTTAATTTAATTATAGCCTAAAAAACTAATTGACGCAAGAATATTAAGATATATCCTTTTGGGTAATCGAAACAGTAAAAGGAACTGACTTAGGCACCGACCTAAAATAGGTCATTGGGCGCCAAACCAGTTCCTTTATTTACTTAAGTATACAACATTTTACTAGAAAAGAAAAGTACAGGCCAGACTATCGGGGGGCTTTTTAGAACCATAGAATTGTGAGACAGGTTGGTTGAAAAAGTAACTAAATAGTAGTATAATCATACCAAGAAGACGTAGAGAGTCGTATATGGGGATTACGCCTTGATTGAGGAGATTCCGGTTCGAATCCGGGCTTCTACGTTACTTTCAACCCCTTCATTGGGGTTTTTTGTTACCAAAAATCTGAACAAAGACAAACAGAAATTAAAGGAGTTGAAGAAACATGAAAAATAAGATTATTGCTGTTTATAGAATTGAAAATCGTCTTGTGTCTATCACTGTTGAAGATCCTGATTTCTCAAACTTGAGGATGAACCAATTTGTGGAAATTGGTGGAAAAAAATACAAAGTTCATAGTATTCCATTTGTTAGGCCAACGCCTTCTAAAACCGTCTTAGAACAAGACACTTTTGCAATTGATTACACCGAGGACGAGCTACTTGGTAAAATAGTACTATTCAGCTAAACCTAGAAAAGGAGGAACACATTGAGACTATGGGAATATGTAGACAAAAAAGTGCGCCTTGTTTTAGAAGATGGCACCTCCATCACTGGCAAGGTTATAGATTGGTATGACGGCTATGATTTAGATGGTTCTGACGAAATCGTTATAGGTGATCACTCATACCCTGAGAACATTATCAAGGAAATCAAAATTATCACCTAGGCGCTTTCACCTGCAATAACACTATGGGAAAGGATTTTTATATGGCGATATTAGGTGATTTACAAGCGTTATATGACAATGGTTGGGATGCCTCTTTTGTCTACAAAGGGCAAGATTGTGCTATTTTACCAAATTCTGTCCATGATATTGTAGTGGTTGTTGGAGATAAGGAATACCAGGTATCATCATTCAATGATTTGATTTCTTTAAAAATTGGAGATAACACTTTAATAAATATTATGGATGGAATTGAAGTGCAGTATTATTAAAATAAAAAGCACCTTTGACAGGTGCAATTTACTTGCTTACTGAACACATCAATTTAATTAACCTTTTAGTTACCCTTTGTGTTTTCTCTACTTTTTTATAAAATGAACTTTGGTAGAAAACAGGGCAAAAAACAGAGCAGGCTTAGGCCTGTTTTTTATACTTCCCAGAGATTATGAGTAGTTAAATCTGGTACAAAAATAAATTACTTTTTTTAATGTACTCATAATTAGCCCTTCGTCACTTATCAATTTCCCCCAGTTCTCTCAACCGTTCCTGTCCCATCTTCAACATCTCTTCCTCCACTTTACTCCATTTTCCGAAGAGGCATTCTTGTAAAACTTCTGCTGCTGAGGTTTGATTTACTTCCGAATCATAAACACACGATTGATCTCTTTGATAAATTTGAATTTGATTAAAAATTTTGTCATTTTCTAACTCTCGTAAGTTATCAACTAAATGTTCTACAATTCCATCATGGTGCTCTTTGGGAGTCGCTCTCGCTTGACTAGGATCTATAGCATGGAGCTCTTCGTAACGTATCAAGGTGCTAAGGTAGGACAATTCTGGCTTGGTCGCAATCAGTGCAAGTGTGACTTGATATCCTCTAGTTTCCAATAATTGGGCCGTTTTTCGGGGAACTTCTGTTGTTCTCAAGGTACCCTCGATTAATAAATGATAACCTTTTTTACTCAATTCATCTACGAGATATTCAACCATTTGGCCCGCGAATACTTTGGTATAATCCACACTATCTTTGCCATACTTTTCCTGTAGGCTAAGGTAGTTCGGATGAAAAGAGCGATAACTATCTCCATCAATGATAATGATATTACCTTGAAATTCCCTTTGTTTCACACGATGAATCGTTGTCTTACCAGCACCACTCTGTCCCCCGAGCAAGATAGCCTTGGGCTGAGATGAGGTTGTTTTTCCACGAGTTAAAGAACGAACGAGTCGTTTGGAGGCTTGTTCAAAATTATCTTGACTAAATTCTTCTAGTTTCATTAAGCCACCACCAAATGACTAGCTTGTTCTAGCATACGTTCAATGCCATCCAAATAGCCATTAAATCGCTCAATATCCTCAAAAGTTGCAACAAGATAAATCTTCGTGTTCATCAAATCAGAAAGATCATCGCTCATTAGAACCCAAGGATTCGAAGTATCGTCAAATGCAATTCCTTGTTCATCTTGAAAACGATAAAGTTGCGCTAAGATATTCGCCCCTCGTTCTTTAATCACTTCGATTTTCAGAGTTAACTGATAATCTTCTACTGGTGTGAGCATTTTTTCCTCCCCTACGATATCGACATACGAAACATTAAATTTCTTGCAGATACGATCGATTAATTCTGTCGAAACTGAACTTGTCCCATTTTCGTAACGACTCAGACTATTTCTAGAAATACCAACAATCTTTGCAAACTCAGGCTGCGTTAGGTTATGAGCCTTGCGTAACGTTTTAATATTTTCTCCGATCATGAGGGTCCTCCTTTTATTTATTTTTATTATAGCATAAAAAAGAGATATGCACCATTTTTGGTGCGCCCCAAAAAACAGACAAACCTTATTAGCGATGTTAACATCTAAAATTTAGCTATTGAAGACTACATAATGAAAACTCTGAAAAGTACTGATATCCTGCTATTTCCCATAGTTTTTAAATTTTTAAGCAAATCAAAAAAAGACATCCAAGAGAAAATTCTTGAATGTCTGTAAACGTTGATACAATCGTATTGATTAACGTTTGAGGCTAGGGCTCCGCCCTTCGCACCCATGGCTGTAAGTTGCTAAAGCAACAACACCCATGTGAACTGACTCGCTTTACAAGCTTTCTTAAGATCTGGTTTTTATAACCGATGCTAGTTAGCCATTATTTTTAGTTTTTTTTCAAGATTTGTTGCTTAAAAAACCATAGATAACATTAATAATCATCAGTAGCGGGGCAAAAGGAATGAGATTTGGAAAAAGATAACAAACTAATAATATGAACACTAGCTGCAATCCATATAATAGTGCCCACCGATAAGGCATCTTTTTTTCTTCAGCTGATAACTGTCTTTGACTCGTCTTGATCACCATTGCTGTCATGATTATCCAAGCTACATCCCAAAGGACAAGAACGATGAGGTAAAACAGGAGAAATTCAAAATTAGCGGAATTCTGTCCAACCCCTCGAGTCGCTAAGGGAACAAAACTAGCTGTTAAAAGCCATAAACTATTGGCTCCAAATAAATGAAAGCTGACATGATCTACTAATTTGTAGAGTTCATGATAATATAGCCAGACTGCCATGATTTGCGAAAAACTAGTAATGTAGATAAAAAGCATGGGTAGCATGCTTCTAAGTCCTGCTACGGTCAATTCCTCAGGTAACTGTAACTCCAAGGCCATAATGGTGACAATAATGGCCAATATAGCATCTGACAAGGCTTCTACTCTTTGTTTTTCCATTCTGTCCTCCTAATGACTGCTTTTTTCTAATGGCTGAGCGGGAGTTTCTAACTGCTGTCTTGAGGGCTCTATGCTACAGCCATCAATCCCACAAACTAAACCTGTCTCTTCTGAATTGCTGTCTAGTAGTTTAAAAGGGGTATCTGTCATGTTATTGTGCTCCTTCCTCTGCTTGAATTTTTTTTAATACCGCTAACATGTATTCATAAGGCTGGGCACCTGAAATGCCATACTTATTGTTCAGAACAAAGAAAGGTGCAGCTTGAACGCCTGATTGGTGGGCTTCTAAGATATCACGTTTGACCTCATCAGCAAACGCATCTCCAGCAAGAACCTGCGCTGCCTCTTCTTGTGGTAGATCGAACTCACTGATAACAGCTAGTAACACAGAATGATCCGCAATATTAGCATGTTCTTCAAAGTAAAGATGGTACAAGGTCGTAATGAAATTTTGATGATCTTTTTTATCTAAATACTTCTGCGACCATTTAATAAGACGGTGAGCTGAAAAAGTATTGGTTGGGATAATCCCCGCCATATCAATACGAAGCCCTTCTTCATTTCCCATGCTTTCCATGTGCGCAAACTGAGCTTTAGCTTGCTCAGTGGTCATACCGTGACTGGCAGCAAACTCTGTGAGCATGGTTTCACTTGTTTCTAAAGGCGCATTGGGATTTAGCTGGTAAGATTTCATTGTCAAATCATCTGGGTTTAAACCAACAGCTGCCATAGCACGCTTCATCCGACTAGCACCAATGTAACAAAATGGACAGGCAATATCTGACCAGTAACTAATTTCCATATTTCTTTCTTCCTTCCTTTCTTTCCACTACCAAGAAGCTTTTTTCAACCCAAGAATGACACCTTGGTAAGCTTGCTGGCGTAAACAAATCCGACAAAGTTTAAACTTGCGGTAGACCGAATGCGGGCGGCCGCATGCCAAACAGCGTGAGTATTCTTGAACCGGGTAGGCCTTCTTTTTCCTTTGTATCAAAGCTTTTCTTGCCATTTAAACCTCTTTCTTATCCACCAATTGACCATTTTTAAAGACTAATAAACTCGTCAGGGTAGGCTGAATGCCAAATAAAGAAATGAGACGGGGCACTTGAAAAATATCTGCTTGGTAAAGCACCAAATGCTCTCGTTCAGCCGTGTCTATGAGTTCTTTTTGCCCAAGAGACGATAGGCTGCATTGATTTCCTGAAACCAGAAGAGCTAGATTTTGATGTTCGTCTAACAGTTCTTCTAATTCGATACTAGACGTGACTGATTTCATCATAGGTTATCAATATAGGCCAATGTATCTAGGGCAGCAATGGCACCGCTGCCTGCTGCAGTAATGGCTTGTTGGTATTTTGGATCTTGCACATCACCAGCTGCAAAAATACCTGCAACAGAGGTCTTTGCTGTTCCTGCCTGTGTTTGAATATAGCCTTTATCATCCAATGCTAATTTTCCATCAAGAAAATCGGTGTTTGGTTGATGACCAATGGCCACAAAGAGACCGTCAGCCTGAATATGCTCAATATCACCTGTTTCATTATTACGAACATCCAAACCAGTCATTCCCATCAGATTAGATGTAACTTTGACAGGCGTGTAATTTAACATCCAATGAATTTTATCATTTGCCTGAGCCCGTTTGACCATAATATCAGATGCGCGTAACTCATTGCGGCGGTGGACAACGGTCACTTTCGATGCAAAGCGTGTCAAATAGAGGGCTTCTTCCATAGCGACATCACCCCCGCCAACTACAAGAACTTCACGCTCTTTATAGAAGAAAGCATCACAGGTCGCACAAACGCTGACACCTTTTCCGACGGCCTCTTCTTCGCCTTCAATCCCTAGATATTTAGCGCTAGATCCTGTTGCGATAATAACGGCCTTGGTATCAATGATTTCACCATTATCCAGATGTACCTTGAAAGGAGACGATTCACCTTCAATTTTTTGAACAAATCCAAAGGTCATTTCGGTGCCAAACTGTTCTGCTTGGCGACGCATTGTTTGGACTAATTCGTTGCCAACAATCCCGTTTTCAAAACCTGGATAATTTTCTACGAGGGTTGTGGTGGTTAATTGACCACCCTCCAAATAGCCTGTGATCAATCGATTTTTCAAACCAGCTCGACTTAAATAAATGCCAGCTGTGTACCCTGCAGGTCCTGAACCTACAATAATTACATCATACATAAATCACCTCATGATAACTGTGCTTGAATTTTTTCCATCAATACTTGTTTAGGATGAACACCAACAAGAGCATCGACGGGTTTGCCATCTTTAAAAATCACCATTGTTGGGATAGAACGAATGCCAAAGAGATTGGCGAGCTCTTGTGATTGGTCCACATCCACCTGAGCAATCGTTGCTTTTCCGTCAAAGTCCTGTGAAAGTTCTTCCACTACCGGTTCCATCATCCGACAAGGCGGGCACCACTGCGCCCCAAATTCGATAAAACTCACCCCATTTTGGATAGCTTTTGCAAATGTTTCGGTTGTTAGTTGTGTCGTCATAAAAAACTCCTATCTAAAATAAATCGCTTCTATTCAATCATATGATTGAATAGTATAAGAATAAAAGAATGAATTTCAAAAAGGTTAACTTAGCCCTTCTAAAAATCCAATTTGTATCACTTAGTTTCTTTGAGATACTAAATAAGAAGTATTTCAAAGATGTAATTCAATAAAATCATTGAATAGGTTGAGTAAAAAAGAAATTCAACTTTTTTATTGAATAATTGAATTATAGCACACTAAATCTATTTTGCAAAGATTTTGCTCACGAGTCTCAGGTTATAAGAAAAGAGGCTGGGAAAAAAGTCCTAGCCTCTCAATTGTTTTTGGATTGTCGAGCAAGACGTAGTGGTTGAGTGGGCTCTACTACGATGATTTCATCAGCTTTTACAGCCCAACTCAACTTTTCGGAGGTGGGACGATGAAATCGAATTCTACGAATGACCGATTTCTGTCCCCACTCTCAAGTTCTGAACGAGAGGACGCACCCCACTTCCAATCAGCAAAACTGCGATTGAGACTATAGATACTGTAGCCTAAACTCTGTAAATCCTGTGCTGCTAGGTTAGCATAGCCACATTGGCGCCCGCGACAATAAACAATGATGGTCTTCTCTTTGGGAAGCTGAGCTTTTTTTTGATCAAACTCATCGATTGGTAAATTAAGAGCTTTTGGCAAGTGCCCTGCCTCATACTCCTCAACAGGCCTTAAATCAAGTAGGAGAGCATCTGTCTTAGCTGCTAATTCAATTGCATTAGCGAGCTCAATCTGAGGAACACCAGCTGCCTCATCATAGTCTGACTCAATCGCTCTGACTTCTGCTAACTGTTCTTCACCGACGGCAAATAACAGAAGGACTAACTGGATAACCTTTTCAGAAGCCAAGCTATAACGGATAAAATTACCATTTCGACTCGTCACCACCAAGTGACTTTCTTTTAAAATCTGAAGGTGGCGCGAAGTATTGGCAACAGAGAGACCCGTCGCATGCGCAATTCCCTCAACTGTCTTTGGTCCCTGTGATAATATATTTAAAATATCAAGACGCTTCTCACTTCCTAGCCCCTTTGTTAAGCGGGATAGCTCTTGGTAAATTTTTTGTTTGTAATCAATCATTGTCTCTTGCATCAAATCAACTCCTTATCTATTCAATTTAATAGTATAATTCTTAAAAACAATTGTCAACTATTCCATTCGAAAGATGTTGATACTCATTTGTGGCAAAAAGCCGGCATTCGCCAAAAAATAAAAAGAATACTTATCCTTAACATTTACTAATATTAATAGGTAAATCATGTAAAAAGAGACCTATCTCTGAAAAAATGAAATTTTTAACGAGCCGCACTTTCTTTTGTGACATACTATCTATGTGCGACCATAAATTGTATCAAAATGATTTACTTAGAGCTCTCAACTGCCAACAATTTTCTAATGATTAATTTGAACATTCATAAAAATAGTCCACAACTACTTCTCTTGTCGCTATTATCTCAAAGCCTAAAACAAGAGACAAGAAGTAAACAGCATGCAAGACATACTACCCGAACAGTTTGTCTTTACTTATATAGACACTAGAGGAAACATCAACAAGCCTTTACATGCTGACTATCTCAACAATAAAATGAAAAGCATCAGAAAGCTACATAAAGAGCTGGCACATGCTACACCTCACAAGTTACGCCATACAGGAGCAACACTCGCTAAACAGGCTGGAACCTCTATGGAAGCTATCTCTGAAGCACTCACTCACAGTGATACAATTACAACTAAGACTTATGTCAACACTTCAAATGTAATCCCAATGGCTGTTGGGGAAATTGCCTTTCGTAATCTTAAAAAATAATGGTGTGAATTTGGTGTGAAAAGTGGTGTGAATTTTGCTAAAATCCATCAAAAAAACACCCCATGGTGTGAACCACGAAGTGTTTCGAAACGTTGATATAATCGTATTGATTAACGTTTTGAGAATTGTGATGCTTTACGAGCTTTCTTAAGACCTGGTTTGGAAAGTATGGATTTCAGTTGGACTAAAAACAGCGTAATATAACGGCTTTTCAGAACTATATCTACTAATTAATTTCATAAAATATGAATCATTATTTTTTAAATAGGGGAATAGTTTAGGTCTGTAAGAATTAACTTATACACTTACAAGGTTTATTCTGATCGACTTTATAACTGTCTACGAAAAAAAGACAGAAATGAGAGATTGAGTGTGGGGAAAAAACTATTAGGTGTAGTTTCAATACTTCTACTAATGTTTTTGCTTATATTTAATGCAAGTAAATAGTCAATTCGTCCGAGCATTTCCTTCTCCATCTCCGTAGCAGAAAGTTGAGTTTATTTAACAAACTGATAAAATAATAGAGAAACTAGTTATTTCGAGGCCCAATCATGAACCTATCAAACGTATTTCAAAAATTATCCCCAAATACTCCCATCTTACAAGCTACCTTTGGTCTGGAGCGCGAATCTCTACGAATCAATACTGAAGGCCGTGTCGCTCAAACGCCACACCCTGAAAAATTGGGTTCTCGCAGTTTCCATCCCTATATCCAGACAGATTATAGCGAACCTCAACTAGAGCTCATTACACCGGTAGCACAGTCGACCACGGAAGCTCGTCGCTTGGGGCCATCACCGATGTGGCTATTCGCTCAATGGATAAGTCAGAATATCTTTGGCCTTTATCCATGCCACCTGTGATTGTAGAAGAAGAGATTCAGATTGCCCAGTTGGAAAGTGACTACGAGTATCAATACCGAGTTGGTTTGGCAGAACGCTACGGCAAATTGCTCCAGTCCATATCTGGAATTCACTATAATTTTGAACTCGGCAAAGATCTGACCCAGCAGCTCTTTGAAGTCAGTGACTATGACGATTTACTGACCTTCAAGAATGCCCTCTATCTCAAGTTAGCTCAGAACTTCTTGCGTTATCGCTGGCTCTTGACCTACCTTTACGGAGCAAGCCCGCTAGCAGAAAAAGGGTTTTTGACAGATGAAATTGGTTGCGTGCGGTCGATTCGTAACTCCAACTACGGCTATGTCAATGCCCCCGATGTTCACATTTCCTTCTCTTCACTGGAGCAATACGTGACCGACATCGAAAACGCTGTTGGATCTGGGCAACTGTCCGCCGAAAAAGAATTTTACTCTGCCATCCGTTTACGCGGTGCTAAGACTAGCCGGGACTTTTTGACTAAGGGCATCTCCTATCTAGAGTTCTGCAACTTTGACCTCAACCCCTTTGAGCCACTGGCAATCAGCCAAGAAACACTAGACACCACCCACCTCTTTGCACTCGCACTCTTGTGGCTAGACGATATGGAGCAAGTCGACGAAGAATTGGCAGTAGCTGCTACTCTCAACAACCAAATCGCTCTCAGCCATCCCCACACACCACTTCCTAAAAAGGCTGACCCTAAACCTATCGTGACAGCCATGAAGGACATCGTCGCTCACTTTGGACTGGATGACTATTATAGCCAGCTTATCACTAAGGTGGAGGCCTCTCTTCTTGATCCACGTTTGACCCTTTCTGGAAAAATAGCAGAGCAGGTTGAAGAAGGGTCCCTTGAAAAATTTGGCCAACAACAAGGACAAGCCTTTCATGACTATGCTTGGACAGCACCTTATGCCCTCAAAGGCTATGAAAACATGGAACTCTCCACCCAAATGATTCTCTTTGACGCCATTCAGCTGGGCTTGAACGTAGAAATTTTAGATGAGGAAGACCAATTTCTCAAACTCTGGCATGGTGACCATGTGGAGTACATTAAAAATGGCAACATGACATCCAAAGATAACTACGTAATTCCACTGGCCATGGCTAATAAGGTTGTGACCAAAAAGATTTTGGACAAGGCTGGTTTTCCAGTACCTGCGGGAGCAGAATTTGCTAACAAGGACGATGCCTTGCGGTACTACGGACAAATAGCCAACTCTGCTATTGTTGTCAAACCCAAATCCACCAACTTCGGTCTGGGCATTTCCATCTTCCAAGAGCCAACAAGCCTTTCTGGCTATGAAAAAGCCCTAGACATCGCCTTTTCGGAAGATAGCCATGTGCTAGTCGAGGAGTTTGTGGCAGGGACCGAGTACCGTTTCTTTATCTTGGATGGAAAATGCGAGGCTGTCCTGCTCCGCGTCGCGGCCAATGTCGTAGGCGACGGAAGCTCAAGCATCCGAGAATTAGTCGAAAAGAAAAACCAAGACCCTCTGCGTGGTCGCGACCATCGCTCACCTCTTGAAATCATCAATCTGGGTGATATTGAATTACTCATGTTGGAACAGCAGGGTTACACACCTGATACAGTCTTGCCTAAAGGTAGCCAAACCTTTCTGCGTGGTAATTCTAATATCTCAACTGGAGGCGACTCCATTGACATGACTGACCAGATGGGCGAGAGTTACAAACAACTAGCTGCCGATATGGCGACTGCTATGGGGGCTTGGGCCTGTGGAGTCGATTTGATTATCCCAGACTACACCAAGCCTGCTAGTAAGGAGCTACCAAATTGCACCTGTATCGAACTCAACTTCAATCCTGCCATGTACCTGCACACCTATACTTACGTAGGGCCAGGACAACGTATCACACCGAAAATTTTACGGAAGTTGTTTGGAGAGATATGAGAATAAGATCAGAGATTTTCTGAGCTTACTTTTTTATATTTGATAAATGGTAAAATATAGTGCAACAAAAAACTCATAGAGCCCAATCTCGTGTAAACTGTAAGTAACCACACTAAACAGAACACGGGAGAAATCTATGAGCTACCATCATATTACCATAATTGAGCGAATTAAGATAGAGACTTACCTAGAATTAGGTCTCAAACTCTGCCAAATAGCTAGAAAATTAGGCGTTCACAAATCAACCTTCTCAAGAGAATTAAGTGTTGTAATGACACTTACTCTGCACAAGCAGTACAAACACACAATGAACAATTGGCTAAGCAGATGAGAAGAAAATCGAGTTAGACTCCTGTGAATTGAAGTAGGAAATTAAAGAGCGATTACAATCTTCATGGTCTCCAGAACAAATTTGTAGTCGTTATCAACTTGAAAATAGGTCCATGGTGTCCTTCAAAACCCAATTTGTAAAATTAAGCTAGAAAAAAAGCATCTCGTATTTTTGATACGAAATGCTTTTAATAAATGTAAATAAGTTTTAACGTTTACTAAATTGTGACGCTTTACGGGCCTTTTTCAAGCCTGGTTGGAAACACTTCTATTGAATACGTTTCAAAATGCGCTTAAAATCAATGTTTTCTCACGTTTTCAGAAAGAACAATTTCATCTAATTTGAATAACTTTCATTTGAATGGTGTGAATTTTACACTAAAAATACACTAATTGAGCTAGATTTTACCAAAAAGTTCACACCATTATTACCTTCGAATCATTAAAAAATAAAGCAAGTAATTTTTAATAGTCACTTGCTTTTTGTATCAATGACTTTTTACAAAATCTAAAATATCTTCGTAGGTTAATTCTGATGCCGCTACACCCAATCCGAGATGAACCAACTCTTCATCAGTACAATCAAGCATAATATCGTTAAGTTCTAGTAGCACAAGCATTACAAAAATACCAATGCGCTTATTTCCATCTAAAAAAGCGTGATTCTTAATCAAAGAATAACAAAGCCTAGATGCCTTTTCTTCAATAGTTGGATATTGATCAACTCCAAAATAAGTGTCAAAAACATTCGAAAGCGAGGCCTCAACTAACCCCTTGTCTCGTACACCATCCATTCCTCCCGTAGATATAATCAATTGATTATGTAAGGCAACAACCTGTTCAACGGTTAATCGCTTCATTTAGCTAATTCCTTCAAGGCTTCTAGGTGGCGTGACAAGATAGAGCTTGCCACCTCGTCAACACTAGCTTGATCTGCAACAACAGCTTCTGTCTGTTCTACTTGAACCAAGGTGTTATAGTCAACTAAAACATATTTAGGTTTATTGTTTTTCAAAATAACAGCTGTACCCTTACTATCAACCATACGAGCAACTTTAGAGAAATTCTGATTTGCCTCCGTGATTGGAATTAAATTTTCAAGATTAATTTGCATTGTCATCGCCTCCTTTTGTTTATCATACCATTATTAAGCAACAAAAGCAAAAATATAGGATGGATTTATCCTATATTAAGTGAAATAACTTAGTAATTTGAGGGGGGGTTAGATCTTGCGTACGGTAAATGAGAATACTTTCATGCTCAACTATAGTAAAATGATGGCAGCTCATAAGACTTCCTTTCGTAACTAGTTCGTTCAATTCTATTTTACTAGAAAATCTTATGAGTTTTTATTATCATGTACTCATAAATTAGCCCTTCGTCACTTATTAATTCCCCCCATCTCTCTCGACCGTTCCTGTCCCAACTTCAACATCTCTTCCTCCACCTTACTCCATTTTCCAAATAGGCATTCGTGTAGAACTTCTGTTGCTGAGGTTTCGTCTACTTGCGAATCATAAACACACGATTGATCTCTTTGATAAATTTGAATTTGTCTAAAAAGTTTATCCTTTCCCAACTCCCGTAAGTTATCCACCAAATGTTCTACAATTCCATCATGGTGTGCTTTAGGAGTTGCTCTAGATTGACTAGGATCTATGGCGTAGAGCTCCTCATAACGTATCAAAGTACTGATATCCTGCTATTTCCCATAGTTTTTAAATTTTTAAGCAAACCAAAAAAAGACATCCAAGAGAAAATTCTTGAATGTCTGTAAACGTTGATAGTATCGTGTTGATTAACGTTTTGAGGCAACTGACTTCGTCAGGTTGCAGCCACATTTGTAAGCGACTAAAGTCGCAACAACTGTGTCAATTGCACCAATTTAGTAAAAAAGTACAAAAAAAGAACACCCCGAAAGGTGCTCTTTGTAAGTATAGTAATTCTCTCGAATTAACGTTTACTAAATTGTGATGCTTTACGAGCTTTCTTAAGACCTGGTTTCTTACGTTCAACTTTACGTGAGTCACGTGTAAGAAGTCCTGCGCGTTTCAATGAATCGCGGAAGTCTGGGTCTACTTGAAGAAGGGCACGAGCGATACCGTGACGGATAGCTCCTGCTTGACCAGCGTATCCACCACCTACAACGTTAACGAAAACGTCATATGAACCTACAGTTGAAGTAACTGCGAATGGTTGGTTGATTACAAGACGAAGGTCAGCGTGTGGGATGTACTCTTCAACATCTTTTTTGTTAACAGTGATTTTACCAGTTCCTGGAACAAGGCGAACGCGTGCAACAGCGTTTTTACGACGTCCAGTACCTGCATATTGTGCTTGTGACATACTTTATTGTTCCTTTCCTTAGATAAGTCCTGAAATATCAAGAACTTCTGGTTGTTGTGCAGCGTGAGTGTGCTCAGCTCCAACGAATACTTTCAATTTCATACCTTGAGCGCGTCCAAGAGTATTGTGTGGAAGCATACCTTTAACTGATTTCTCGATCAAACGAACTGCATTTTTAGAACGAAGTTCACCAGCAGAGATTTGTTTCAATCCACCTGGGTGGTTTGAGTGAGTGTAGTAGATCTTATCAGTTGCTTTTTTACCAGTCAATTTAACTTTTTCAGCATTGATAACGATTACGAAGTCACCTGTATCAGTGTGTGGTGTGAATGTTGGTTTGTTTTTTCCGCGAAGTACGCTAGCAACAACTGCTGAAAGGCGTCCAAGAGGTACATCAGTTGCGTCAACAACGTACCATTTGCGTTCTACTTGGCCTGGTTTAGCCATGAATGTAGTTTTGTTCATGATTTCTCCTATATGAATGTCGTTTTTGTTTACAGGGCGGATGTTCCGGTCCGCAGGGTATTTGAAAGGTTCCGGGGCCTTACAAATGGGGTAAACAATACCGCCTACTATTGTATCAAAATTCTCAGATAAAAGTCAAGCGGTTGGGAAAATATTTTTTTATTTCTGCCAGATTCTGAGTCTTCTTTCACCCTTCTCCTCAAGCATTGTCAGAAAGGCTTTAGAAACTAAGTAAATGGCGCATGTCAAGAATAGCGTAACGACTAGATAATTGATCAAACGGCCGTGGTCTCCAATCAATGGTGGTTTTGTTAAAAATCCATAATCTCCACCCGTCATTAGATTAACCACAAAGATCACAGCATTAAGGGAAGAGGTGATGACTAGGATTCGTTTGAAATCCAATAAACTGGCATCGTAGTCCTTCAAGAGATAAATCAAAGAATTTCCAAAGAGGGCTAAGTGGCCGAAAATAAAGGACAGGATAGCGATATGGGGGAAAGGATAGGGATCTGGAACTGGATAAACAAAGGCCGCCAAAGGGCCAAAGGTTCCCAATACAGCAAAATACTGCTTAACTCTAGAAACACCAGGAGTCAACAGCACTACAAACATAGCCAAGCGGCAATGATAAAAGGGTAGGCTTTCAGTTAGAGGCATCTGATTAACCAAATACCAACCGTAAAGAAGGATTAACTGTGTCGCCTGTAAAATCTGGAAAAAGCGCTGACAAGCTTTCTTCTCCCCATAACGATAAGCAATAAATACAGTCAATGCTAATAATGTAAATAGACTTCCATACCAAAGAAGATCAAATCGGGGTGGCTCCGTCGGCTGCGTGCTAAATAAAGCATCCCAAAAATTCATGTAACTTTCCTCATTTTCATATAAGCCAATCTCTTACTGATTTTTATAGAGCCTAGCTTATATTTATTTCTTATAATTTTGTGTAAAAGAAACTGTCAATCTTAATATAAAGTAAAACTTCTAATCGACATATTGTTCCCGCTCACCCTGATAGACCTGCCATAGAATTTCCATTTGTTCTTGGGTTATTCGTTTTTCAGATAGGGGTGGGAGATTCTTGATGTCAAAAAATTCAAGTTCCGCAATTTCTTGATTTTCTTGAAATTGTCCATCTAATAACTGACAGTCAAAGACGAACTTGGCATACTGCTTGTTCTGAAGTTGAAAGCGGTTGGTATCAAAAACTGCCAATAAAGAGCCTACTTCTGCTGAAAATCCTGTTTCTTCCTGAACTTCTTTTCGGATATTTTCCTTGGGAGAATATCCTACCTCACCAAAGCCACCAGGTAATGCCCAAGTATCCTCTCCTTGTTCTCTAACCAAACAAATCTTCTGGTCTTGAACAATCCAAGCTCGCACATCCATCAAGGGCGTTGCATAGCTACCTGTTGGTTTTAAAATTGCAGTCAATTCCTCTTGTTTGAGCTCTGTTTGATCCTGCAAGACACTTGATAAAATCTGACGTAAATTCTCATAACGTTCACGGTCAAAAGGATCCCTTGTATAGGTCAAACCAGTATCGGTAATGGCTAACATTCTCTGCAGAGCCTTAGCAAAATCAGTTGTGCTCATTTTCTAGACTTTCTACTAGCTTAGCTAGATTCATAGAGTTTGAACCTTTAAGCAAGATTTGGTCATGTGCACCAAGACTTTCCTTAACTTGCTTGACCATGGCTTCAAACTGGTCTTCTTCAGCTGTTTTCTTGAAGTAGTAAACATGGCCAATTGGGAACATTTGACTGGCTAATTGAGCCAATTCAGCAATGTCTTCACCATAGAAAATAACAGTATCAAGAACATCTGGTGAAATGCTCAAAATCATCTGATTATGAAGTTGAACAGACTGATCTCCAAGTTCTTTCATATCTGCCAGAACTGCGATTTTCTTACCACCTTCATTTGCTGGAATAGCTGAAAATGTTTCGAGGATGAGCTTCATAGCAGTCGGATTGGCATTGTAAACATCTGATAAGATATCCGCACCGTTGGCTGCCTTTTTCCACTCTGTACGATTGCGGGTCAACTCTAGATTTCGGAAGGCTTGACCAAGCTGCTCCTCAGATACTCCTTCTTGCAAGGCAACATAAGATGCAATCATAGCATTGGTCGCATTGTACTTACCAGTTACTGGCAAGTCAAGAGCCTGCACCAAGAAATTAGCCTTAAAGGTTAAGCTATCCTTACGCTCGATCAAGTCTGTAATTTCGAGTTCTGCACCTGGTCCGAAACGAACGACTTTTTGCTCAGTAGGTAGATAATCCTCTACAATAGGATCAGCTGGCGCCAAGAGTAAGCCACCTTTCTCCATCCCATCAGTAATCTGTAATTTCCCTTTGGCAATCTCAGAACGGTCCTTAAAGAAGGCTAAGTGAGCCTCTCCGACTAGAGTCACAATGGCTGTCTTTGGATGAGCCAATTCAGACAAGAGATGGATGTCTCCTAGGTGATCCTGACCCATCTCCAAGACCAATTTCTCAGTGTCATCCGGCATATGGAGAACTGTATAAGGCAATCCAATCTCGTTATTGTAATTTCCTTGCGTTTTGTAGGTTTTGTAGCTTGTAGAAAGCAGATGAGCCAACATATCCTTGGTCGTTGTCTTACCGTTCGAACCTGTAACAGCAAAAACATCTACTCCTGTTTTTTGAAGGTAATAGGCTGCAAGAGCTTGAAAGGCTGTCAATACATCATCTACTAGAATATAGGGATGCCCGTCTACTTCCCTCTCCGATAAGGTTAAAGCTGCGCCATTTTCAAAAGCTGTCTCGATAAAGTCATGACCATCACGCGCTCCCTTGAGCGGCACAAATAAGTCACCCTCAGCAATCAAACGACTATCAAACTCTGCCTTGACTAGGGGCTTGTCCGCATAGCTTGTCACATCATTTTTTGCACCAACAACACGCGCAACTTCGTGAATGGTAAGTTTCATGTTTACTCCTTTAAAAAGAGGCAAGGAGTCCTTCCTCGCCCTTATGTTCGTCTTTACAATAGGTGCGCTTCACGTTTATCAAAGCTTTCCTTAGCAAGGCCAACCAAACGCTCAATTAGTTCTGGGTAAGGAAGACCCATATTGTCCCAAAGTAAGGGATACATAGACCATTGAGTAAATCCTGGCATAGTGTTGAGCTCATTTAGGAAAATTTCACCCTTATCTGTATAGAAGAAATCGCAACGTGAGAGACCAAGTCCACCAATAGCACGGAAGGCAGCTTCTGCATTTTTACGCATCAGAGCTACTACATCATCACTAATCTTAGCTGGGATATCCATGGTAATCTTGTTATCGATATACTTTGCCTCATAATCATAGAAGGCTACATCTTTGACAACTTCACCAGGTAGCGTGCTCTTGACATCATAGTTTCCTAAGAGACCGACCTCGATTTCACGCGCATTGACTCCCTGTTCTACCAAGACACGGCTATCGTACTTGAAGGCAAGTTCGAGAGCTTGATAGAGTTCCTCTTGATTCTCAGACTTAGAAATACCTACACTAGAACCCATATTTGATGGCTTGGTAAAGACTGGGTACCTTAATTTTTCTTCAACTTCCGCAATCTTAGAAGCTAGGTCATCTCCCTCAACAATTGCTACATAAGGCACTTGAGCGATTCCAGCAGACTCCAAGACACGCTTAGTTGTAATCTTATCCATAGCAAGGCTTGAAGACAAGATGTTGCAACCAACATAAGGCATTTTCAAGACTTCTAAGAAACCTTGAACGGAACCATCTTCTCCCATAGGTCCATGAAGAACTGGAAAAACAACTGCATCTTCTTCGTAGATGGCACTTGGAGCAATTTTCTTGTCCCAATCAATCGTTTCATTGGTCATGAGACGTTCGTCTTGTCCAGGAGTTTGGGTAAATTCTTGGGTTTTGATAAAGTCTCCAGACTGACTGATAAAGAAGGTTTTGACTGCGAAACGATCATAGTTAACCGCACGCATGACACTCTCAGCTGACAATACAGACACTTCACGTTCTGCACTCCGTCCACCATATAATAGAATAATTGTTTGTTTCATATGATTGTCCTATTTCTACTAGAATACTCGCTTTTTAGTATATCACATTTGTCTCTTTTTTGAAACTTGTATAGCAAAAAAGAGACTGGATTCAAAATAAATCCAGCCTCTTGACTCTTATATATCGTATCTACTTGCTAATTGCCTATCTCTTTATTCTTACGGGCTAGAGTTCGGTACGATTTTCAATGGCTCTTAGGAGCGTTACTTCGTCCGCATATTCGATATCTGCTCCTACTGCTAGACCTCGTGCTAGACGAGTGACCTTAATCCCTGCAGGTTTCAGCAGTCGAGAGATATACATGGAAGTCGCTTCCCCATCAGCTGTTGCATTGGTGGCTACGATAACCTCTGAAACTTCACTATCCATGAGGCGAGTCATGAGACTTTTAAGATTGATATCGTCAGGACTAATCCCATTCATAGGGGAAATCAAACCGTGTAAAACATGGTAAAGTCCGTGGTATTCCTGGATATTTTCCATAGCAGCAACATCTCGGCTATCCTCCAGAACCAGAATCGTTGATTGATCACGACTTGGATCGGTACAGATAGAGCAAGGATCCTCGTCTGTTAAACGTCCACAGATGGAACAATAGGTCAATTCTCGCTTGGCTGCAAGAAGATTTTTTGCAAATTCATTGACGTCGTCATCCGACATTCCAATGGTATAAAAGGCCAGCCGGGTTGCTGTCTTAATCCCGATACCTGGAAGTTTAGAATAACTGTCAATCAGCTTGGCTATAGGTGTTGGGTAAAGCATGGCTTCCTTTCTAGTTCATTGGATGGTGTTGGTTGTATAGATTGATAATGTCACGAGCAATCGAAGGTCCGACACCGTTAGTTAGGTTGGTATTGTGAGGGAAAACAACTGCGACTGCAATCTGCGGATTATCTGTCGGTGCATAGGCAACAGCGTTGGTATTGTTGGCTTTTTGTCCGCCGTTAACGTAACTTTCGGCTGTACCAGTTTTTCCACTGATAGAGACTGCAGCCCCATTTGAAAAGGCGCGACCTGTCGTAAGTGCACTTGTTCCGTGCGATACCTGGTAAAATCCTTGTTGCAAGATAGACATGTCAGACTCAGAAATATTGATTTTATTCATTTCTGTGCTGTCATTTTTCTTAATGAGTTCTCCTAGACCACCTTGTTCGTTGTTGTCGTAGATTCCTTCTACGATGTGGGGAGCTAAGCGAACACCATTATTAGCAATAGTTGCTACATACTGAGCCAACTGCATCGGCGTGTAGTTATCGAACTGTCCAAAAGCATTATTTAGATAGTTAGCCAAATCAAAGTCCTTAGGGATAAACCCTGTTGACTCATCTGGTAGGTCAATCCCAGTAGAAACTCCCAGACCATACTCGCCAAAAGTTGAACGTAATTTACCCATAGCAGACTCAAGATGGCTGGTTCCTACTGTCATATTAGGCTGATAGGTTTGCCCCATCATTCCCAAAGCAGTTTGAATCATATAGGCATTAGAAGAGTATTCCAAAGCCTCGACTGCTGTAATCGGGAAAGAACCAT
This sequence comes from Streptococcus sp. Z554, assembly GCF_053010305.1. NCBI lineage: Bacteria > Bacillati > Bacillota > Bacilli > Lactobacillales > Streptococcaceae > Streptococcus > Streptococcus sp. Z554. The sequence continues at coordinate 97,820 of NZ_JBRKNV010000006.1, read as the reverse complement.
CATAATAAGGAGTATACCAGGAATTGATAGCTGGGGATCCCTGGAAAACGATTGGTTGGTCTGTCAAGGTCTGGTTCCCCTTAAGAACACCATTTTCCCAGCCTGAGCTGATGGTAGCCGCTTTAACGACAGAACCTGGCACGAAAACATTGGTTACTGTACCAAGTGAGTCTGGTGTCAATTCCCCAGTTTCTACATTATGCTTCATCCCTGACATGGCTAATACAGCACCTGTCTTAGGATTGAGAGCTACTGCATAAACACCTTCTGAATATTTAGCTCCACCATTGGCAAGTTCTGAGTTGAAATAATTCTTTAAGAGGTTGTCTACGCTATCTTGGAAGGCCAAATCAATGGTTAATTTGATATTTTTCCCCTTGCTACCTTCTTCGATATTTTCTACACTCTCCATGTCTCCGTGCTTATCCAAATGGATTTCCTTGACCGTACGTTTCCCTTGCAAGACTTCTTCGTATTGCTTTTCAAGATAGGAAGTCCCAACACGGTCATTGAGCGAGTAGCCTTTTTTCAAATAAGCGTCCACTTCTTCTGCTGGAAGACCAGATTTTTCACTAGAAACACTTCCCACTATAGATGAAAGAGAAGTTTCTAGGACTTTTCGATCCCATGAGGTAGAAATCGAAATGCCTGGCAATTCCTTGGAAGCAGAAGCAATCACAGCTACCTGCGTATCATCCAAAGGATCCGTTTGAATATTTCCTGTCGCAAAATTTTCTACGGAATTGAGCTGACTAAAGATGTAGATTGCCTTCTTTTCATCCTCTGAGTAGTCTAATTGACTGGAAGTAATACTCTCAGCAGCGTTTTTATAGAGTTCAGATTCGGAAAGTTGATTGCCATCTGAATCATACCGTTTATCTTTTGGAAGAGCTTCAACTGTTTTCTTATAAACTTCAGCATCAGCCAAGTAGTAATCAGCCATTTGACGGTCCGTCAACTCTGGAGAGGTGACTGTGACATAGGTCAACAATTTTTTGGAAATATCCTTTAAATCAGCTGCAGTCATCTTATTGCTCCGTGTGAAGGAAACAACTTGCTTCACAGTATTTTGGACTAACGGTTTACCTGCAGCATCATAGATTTCTCCACGAGCTGAACCCATGGTTACTCGAGTTTGGCTAGCAGAAGCGAGTTTGTTTTCATAAAAATCCTTGTGAAGAACTTGCATATAAAGCAAACGACCAATAATTGCTAAAAAGAGCAAAATAACGATTGCAAATAACAAATTAAGCCGTGTCGGTATCGAGTGGCTATTGAATTTTCTCATACACATCAATCTCATTTCTAATCAAAATCACACTCTTCATTGTACCATAATTTAGGTAGAAAATTATGGAAAAAGAAAAGACTTTTCCTTTTTGGTCCAAAAAGTATTTTCTATGATATAATGGAGGTAAGCGCTATTTTATTTGTTAGATTTGTCAAAGTAATTCTGGCAAATAGCTATAAAAGGAGTCCCATGAATAAGCAAGATATCTCTACGATTATCGACCTTCACTTTGAAGAGATGACCGATTTAGAGCAAGAAATTGCCCGCTATTTTCTACAGACAGATACGATAAATGATGACTTATCCTCTCAACAAGTCACGCAAAAACTTCATATTTCCCAGGCGGCGCTCACTCGTTTTGCCAAGAAGTGTGGTTTTAAGGGCTATCGAGAGTTCATCTTCAAATATCAGCAACAAAAAGACACTCTTTCTGCTCCTCAACAGGATATGAATCCTTTGACTCAACGAGTTCTCAGAAGTTATGCAAATGTGCGAGAAATTTCTCAAGGGTTGATTGACGATGAGCAGTTGGAACGTGTGGCTCAGATGATTGAGCAATCCGAACGCGTGTATTTTTTCGGAACTGGGAGTTCCGGTCTAGTCGCACGTGAGATGAAGCTACGTTTTATGAGATTGGGTGTCGTCTGTGAAGCCTTAACCGATCCAGACGGTTTTGCCTGGACGACTAGTATCATTGATGAAAAATGTCTGGTCTTTGGTTTTTCCCTCTCAGGAACAACACCGTCCATCATCGATAGTTTATTAGATGCCCAGGATATGGGAGCTAAGACAGTTCTATTTACAAGTGCACCGAATAAGGATACCCAAGCATTTACAGAAACAGTATTAGTCGCAAGCCAAAGCCAGGCCTCTTATATCCAACGAATCTCTGCTCAGATTCCAATGCTGATTATCATTGATCTACTCTATGCTTATTTCCTAGAGATTGATCGCGAAAGTAAAGAAAAAATCTTTAATAGCTATTGGGAAAATAATAGACTGAATGGTTATCGTAGAAACACAAGAAATAGAAAGCCCTGAAATTGAAAACAATTCAGGGTTTTTCTGTTGGCATACCTTTATCAACAAAAGAGGAGTCCACGATGGGACTCCCTTTTTAGTGTTTTAAAACACTTTCTTTGATTTAGTCTCTGCTAATCCTTCATCTCTTTTTTGAAGAAGAATAGCATTATTCCTGAAACTAGAGTGAGGGCAGGCAAAAGAGCTGAACTGACTTCTTCTCCTGTTGCTGGCAACTGTTTGCTTGTAGAATCTGCTACAGTTCCCTTAGCCTCTGCTAAATGCTTATCTTCTCCCATAGGTTGTGGAGCAGGAGTTTCTACATTTGCTGGTGCACTTGGTTGAGCTGCATCCTTGTACACTACCGCATAGACACCTAGATGTGGAGCTACAAATTCAAGTGCTGAACCTTTCTGTTCAAACTTCACTTCCTGCAATTCTCGATTTGCATTCATGGCATAGACATTGGCTACATCAGACGCCACAGCAACTTGAACAAGGGCTGCACCTTTCAATTGAACAAGTTCGCCTTTCTCATTCTTCAATTGAATTTGATAAGCATCGAAACGTCGACCTTCTAGAACCTGATCAGCAACCTTATCGACCTCTAGAACAGAACCTCCATTTAGGTCCCCTTCTCGGGCGATTAGTTTCAAGTTAGTTGAAGAATCTTTCAAGACCTTCAATTTGCTATCAGTTGATGGAGTTTCTTCCTTAGTACCAACTTCAATAATGCGATCTTGGGCTTCCTCACGTTCTACCTTAACAACCTTACGATTACCACCATCGACTTCTACATAAGTCGTCACTTGACCTTCTTTTCCTTCAGAAAGGACTTGTTCCTTACCTTTAGCCAAATCAGCATTCTCACGGCGGACAGTCTTGAAGGCAATTGGTTCTTTCTCTACTGTTAGATTTGGTAGGTTAAAGTCCAAATTCATAACGCCTTCTGTTGGCACAGCAGTTCCTTCTTGCGTACCAACTTCAAGGATGCGATCTTGGGCTTCCTCACGTTCTACTTTGACAACCTTACGATCGCTACCATCAACTTCTACATAGGTCGTTACTTTACCATCTTTTCCTTCAGAAAGGACTTGTTCCTTACCTTTAGGAAGGAGAGAATTTTCACGACGGATTGTATTGAAGGCAACTGGCTCTGTCGTTACTTCAAGGCTTGGTTGGGTTACACTCAATTCTTTAACACCTTCAGTTGGAAGACTTGAATGTTCCACTTCCTCTTCTGGCTTACTTGGTTCTTCAGGTTTTCTTGGCTCCTCTGGCTTACTTGGCTCCTCTGGCTTACTTGGCTCCTCTGGTCTTGCAGGCTCTTCTGGAGCTGGTTCCTCTTTTGGTGTCGCTTGAAGATTGTTGATAGATGCCAAAGCTGCTTGCAAGGCCTTATCTACTGCGTCCTGAGTCTTGGCTTCTTCAATAGCTGCTAAAGCTTGCTCTGCTAGTTCAACTAGTTTTTTCTTAGCTTCCTTGTCATCTCCCAACTCAGCAGTTTTATGTTTAATAGCTTCGGACAAGCTTGCCATAGCTTTATCGTAGTCAATCTTAGACTCTTCTGGCTTGCTTGGCTCTTCTGGCTGTGCCGGATTCTCTGGTTGAGCTGGCTCTTCTGGTTGAGCCGGCTCTTCTGGTTTTCCTGGCTCTTCTGGTTTTGCTGGCTCCTCTGGTTGAGCTGGTTCTTCTGGTTGAGCCGGCTCTTCTGGTTTTCCTGGCTCCTCTGGTTGAGCTGGCTCTTCTGGTTTTCCTGGTTCCTCTGGTTGAGCTGGCTCTTCTGGTTTTCCTGGCTCTTCTGGTTTTCCTGGCTCTTCTGGTTTTCCTGGCTCCTCTGGTTGAGCTGGCTCTTCTGGTTGAGCAGGCTCTTCTGGTTTTGCTGGCTCCTCTGGTTTTGCTGGCTCTTCTGGTTGAGCAGGCTCTTCTGGTTTTCCTGGCTCCTCTGGTTTTGCTGGCTCCTCTGGTTTTGCTGGCTCTTCTGGTTGAGCTGGCTCTTCTGGTTTTCCTGGCTCCTCTGGTCTTGCAGGCTCTTCTGGTTGAGCCGGCTCCTCTGGTTTTGCTGGCTCCTCTGGTCTTGCTGGCTCTTCTGGAGCTGGTTCCTCTTTCGGAGTCGCTTGAAGATTGTTGATAGATGCCAAAGCTGCTTGCAAGGCCTTATCTACTGCATCCTGAGTCTTGGCTTCTTCAATAGCAGCTAAGGCTTGTTCTGCTAGTTCAACTAGTTTCTTCTTAGCTTCCTTGTCATCACCCAACTCAGCAGTTTTATGTTCAATAGCTTCAGACAAACTTGCCATAGCTTTATCGTAGTCAATCTTAGACTCTTCTGGCTTGCTTGGCTCTTCTGGCTGTGCCGGTTTCTCTGGTTGAGCTGGCTCCTCTGGTTTTGCTGGTTCTTCTGGAGCTGGCTCCTCTTTCGGAGTCGCTTGGAGTTGATTGATAGATGCCAAAGCTGCTTGCAAAGCTTTTTCAACAGCATCTTGAGTCTTAGCTTCTTGAATAGCTGCAAGTGCTTGCTCACCTAGTTCAACTAGTTTCTCTTGGGCAGCTACATCATCAACCAGTTCTGTTGCTTTTTTCTCGATTGCTGCTGTCAAATCTGCAATCGCCTTATGGTAGTCAATCTTAGACTCTTCTGGCTTGCTTGGCTCTTCTGGCTGTGCCGGCTTCTCTGGTTGAGCTGGCTCCTCTGGTTTTGCTGGTTCTTCTGGAGCTGGCTCCTCTTTCGGTGTCGCTTGAAGACTATTGATAGATGCCAAAGCTGCTTGCAAGGCCTTATCTACTGCATCCTGAGTCTTAGCTTCTTGGATAGCTGCCAAGGCTTGCTCTGTTAATGCTACTAGCTTCTTCTTAGCTTCCTTATCATCACCAAGCTCGGCTGTCTTTCTTTCAAGAGCTTCTGTCAGACTTGCCATAGCCTTGTCGTAGTTTGGTTCCTCTGGCTGTGCTGGTTCTTCTGGAGTCGGCTCCTCTTTCGGAGTCGCCTGAAGACTGTTGATAGATGTCAAAGCTGTTTGCAAGGCCTTATCTACTGCATCCTGAGTCTTAGCTTCTTGGATGGCTGTCAAGGCTTGCTCTGTTAATGCAACTAACTTCTTCTTAGCTTCCTTGTCATCACCGAGTTCAGCTGTTTTTCTTTCAATCGCTTCTGTCAGACTTGCCATAGCCTTGTCGTAGTTTGGTTCTGCCGGTTGATCTGGCGTCGGTGTGTCTTCTGTACCGTAGTTTTCTTCCTTATCAAGGATTACTTGCAAGGCTGTTACTGTTTTCAGAACTTCTTGTGCATTCGCATCACTTACTGAAAGTTGATCAGATAGTTTGTCCAAGTTTGACTTGAAGGCTTGACGTGCCTCTGGAGTATTCTTCAAGCTTGTCTGGTCAAACTTAACCAACTCATCCTTCCAGTTCTTCATGGCTTGGATTAACTCTGCTTTGGTATAAAGAGCACTACCTTCACCATGAGTGATGAACTGGTCAACTTGGATACCAATATTTCTCGTAGTATCATTACGTTTTGGATCCAATTGCAAGGTTACAGCATGCCAACCTTCTTCGAGTCCAGTCAAACGAACAAGAGTCTGACCACCTTGACGTGTAGCAGCTGTACCACTGAAGTACTTCTTACCGTTGTACTCAGAAGCATTACCTAGGCCATCTTGATACTCGACTTTTCTACCGTCTAACGTCACCTTGTAGATACCATGTCCTGGATCCACATATCCTTTGATCTCAAGACCTGTTCCGTAGAAGTAGGCTGTTACGCTGGCATTTTTCTTCTGCTCTTCTGTCAAACGTCCAAATGACGCCCATGATTCTGTATTTTGGTATTTATCAGCTGAGTTCGTTTCATGGTTCCAACCTGGACTATAGTCAAGCTGAGTTGCCTGATCGTCATAGCTTGTCTGGTCTTTTAGGAGCAATTCTGCCTTCATCACTCGAATAGTAGCTTCTGAAGCAAATCCAAGAAGGGCATTGTCAGAAACGCTAGTCATTTTCACTTTGAAGTCAAAGATTGAATCAGCTTGCTCTGTAAAGTCGATAGTTGGAATCGTGATTGTTTTCTCAGTTTCACCGTCTTGGAAAGTCAAGTCAGCAGTTGTGTCCTTGTACACTTTACCATGAACCCCTGTTCCTGGCTCTGTTACAACATGGACTGTTGCTGTTCCTTTGCTACCACCAACACGTTTAATGGTTACAGTAACCGGTTGACCTTTTTGAACTTCATAGGTCGTTTCTTTCATCTCAAACATACCTTTACCAGCATTGTTGAGCGTGTAGATACCTTCCGTTGCAATAGCTTTACCAGTTTTGTTAACGAGTTTGATGGTATGTTCACCTGGAGCCAAGTCTTCAGTTTCATAAACCATCTGGCTACGTTTACGAGCTGCATTATTGGTTTGTACGTCTGCAACCTTTTGACCATCCACGTAAACGGACATTTCACCGTGGTTTGGATCCACTGTAGATACGACATATGCTTTTGTTCCAGTGAAGCGGTAGGTAACGCTAGCATCTTTTTGGTTAGTCCACATAGATGTTCCGCGGATACCTTCAGATTCATCATACCAAGTTGTATTTTCTTTATCAGCAGTTGTATTTGAATGGTAGTCCAATCCTAGAGGGTAACCATCTGTCTTCTCGATACTGCTTGGCGTCTTATAAACAGAGAAGTTTGTCAAAATTGGAGTTGCTTGTGCACCCGTAATGGTTACACGAATCTTTTGCGCCTCTACTGGTTGACCTTGGATAAGACGACGATAACCAACAGTCGAACCTTCACCGTATGGTACCCAACGACCATTGAGTTCAACTTCAACCTTGAATCCAGAGATACGCTGACCTTTAGCGATGTCTTCTTTTAGTTCGACTACGTCAAAACGTCTCTTTTGACCAAGATCGACAGTAAATTCACCTGTCTTAGCATCATTTGCTAGTGCCCAGCTAGTATCATCCTTACCATCTGTCAAGTGACTTGCTTGATACAAATGATTCTTACGAGTAGAACTTGCAGTTACAGTTGCACCTTTAGCAAAGTCAGTTGCATACATTTGATCCAAGGTTGCTCGGAATTCTTGCAAGCGAGCGACATCTGCATCTGCGAATTTACCTTCTTTATTAGGTGGAATATTGAGGAGAAGTGGCGTTCCACGACCAACAGACTTGAAGTAGATATCCATCAAATCTTTGATTGATTTTGGCTGTTGATTGTCATGATAGAACCAACCTGAACGGATAGAAACGTCTGCTTCACCAACTGAATACATATCCCCATCTGGGTCTCCATGGTTGAGATATTCATTCTTCACATCATCAGTGATTTTAGCTTTCTTGACCTTATGCCAAACTGGATCTCCAGCGATACCACGTTCATTACCAATCCAACGGACACTTGTCGGTTGAGCAGAGAAGATAGCGATATCTCCTTCAGCTTCCTTGATGTACTTGAACCACTCATCAAAGGTATAAGTTACTTTTTGAGCTCCGCTACCACGCGCACCGTCCATCCAAACTTCGATAAACTTACCATTGTTTCCGTATTTAGGATTGCCAAGGATTTCCTTGAGTTGGTTGAGGTAGTATTCGTTGTACTCTTTCTCAGTTGCAACATGATATTTAGGATGGTTGGCATCCCATGGTGATAAGTAAACACCCATATTCATGTCATACTTAGTCGCTGATTTAGAGATTTCTTCGAGAAGGTCACCCTTACCATCTTTCCATGGACTTGCAGCCACCGTATGGTCTGTATATTTAGATGGATAAATCACAAATCCGTCATGGTGTTTTACAACCATGATTGTTCGTTTGAATCCAGCATCCTTCAAAGTCTTAATCCACTGGTCTGTGTCAAGATTTGTTGGATTAAAGTACTGAGGATTTTCTCTACCATTTCCCCACTCAGAGTTGGTGTAGGTATTCATACCATAGTGGATGAAGGCAGCCAATTCTTCCTTGTGGTAGTCCAATTGAGCCTTGCTTGGAAGTGGACCGTAAGCAGCAATTTCTGTTTCTTCATCTTTTGGATCAACCACTGGAGTTACAGGAGTTGCTGGTTTTGGATCTTCAATCTTTTCGTATTCAAAAATAACTTCATTCACCCCTTTATGCTTGATAGCCGCTTCTTGGCTCGCATTTACTGCACGATAGCCTGCAATTTCTTTGGCTTGGAAATTATGAACAAAGGAAACATCGTATTCTTTACCTTCGTTATTATCCACAGTTGCAGTTGCCAATTCTTGGTCGGTACCTTTCAAACGATAATGAATGTCAAAGGAACCTTTATTGACCTTATAAACAACCTTGATAACACGAGTTCCTGCAGGAGCCTTGCTCACAACGCTATAATCATTTTCCCAAGCGTCTTTCAATTGTTTATTGACAGCTTTGCCATCAATCGATACAATCTCATATTTGTCTTTATTCTTCTTGAAAAAGTCCGTCTTTTCAATTTCTGTTTTATAGTTATAGTCGAACTGAGTTCCAACTTCCGTCTTTTCAACAAAAGTATCGTTTTCTTTGACTGGGTTATCATTTTGGTCCACATGCTCGATAACTACACGGCCATAGTCAACGCCTTCAAGGAGAGTTGCTACACCACTTTCATCAAATGAATATTTGTTTTCACCGATAACTGCTGTCTTATTTCTTAACATTTCTCCCTCTGGAGTGAAATAATAACGGCTACCGTTATCGCCTTGATACCAGCCTTTAACACCGTATTTATCAATGATTCCTTTAGCCCATGCTAATTGTTCTGGAGATAGTACTAGACCTCCACCGAAGCGGTCTTTTTCAGCAATGTTCGCATTGTCAACCGTACCACGTTGGTGGATCCCAATGACCTTACCATCACCGTTAATAATTCCACCACCAGAAAGACCTGATACAGAAGTCAAACGATAGGTAACACCTACTGTTCCCTTATCATCATACTTTTCAGTATCTCTAACAACACCGTCTGCCTTATACAATTGACCTGGCACAATTGGTTCCTTCAATTCTGGAGAAGTTGAATCTGTAGGGTAACCAATTGTGCTCACAGGTTCTCCAGCTTTATATTCCCGATGCTCTGCTAAAGGAGTAAAAGTTGCAGCCTTATTTGGACTTGCAATCTGTACTGGAACTGGAGCCACAACTAAGGCTAGGTCATTTTTGTACCCTTCACCAAACTTTTCTTTATTCCAGAAATGAATATCTTTTTCCTTAAACAAAATATCCTTTCCTGAAGTTGGTAATGATCTTTCTTTTGGAGTATTAGAACCAACATTGTAGTAGAACTTAGCAGTATCACCACCTAAGATATTACCAGCATTGGTTTCAGCATCCTTCTTCAAGAAATTGTGAGCGGCTGTCAGCATGATATTTGGAGCCACAAAGATACCTGAACCTGAATTGAGGTAACGCTGAGTTCCACCGTCTGCTAGAGGTGAACTGTAGATTGTGTAAATCATGGTAGCCGATGTAGCTGGTTGACCCTCATAATTGATATGCTTAAGGTCTTGACCACCATTGATAATAGCTCTATTGTCTTTCTCAACTTCAGTTGCATTTGATTCTTCAGCTTTTAAAATACTCTTAGTTTCTACTTTGGGACTATCCTTTTCTGATACAATAGCTGAAGTATCCAATTTTTTCACTGGTGTATCAGGATAAGCACGGTCAGGAATCTCTGCTGGTAGTAAATCGCCAGCTTCTTCAGTAGTTTTAGTTGCTTCTGTTACTTTTTCTGTAGCAGGAGCTACTTGTTCAGCTACATCTTCTTTAACAGGAGTCGCTACTTCTTTAGTTTCCTTAACTGCTTCAGCTTTTTCTTTATCTCCATCAACTACTTCTTTTGCTTGGCCTTCTACTTCCAGTTTTGGCTCTGCCACAACTTCGTTAGCAGCAACATTTCCAGATGCAAAAAAAGCTAGTCCAACTGCCACAGAGGCTACACCAACCGTTAATTTACGAATACTGAATATTCGACTTCTTTCAAAAAAATACCGTTTCATCAAATTCTCCTAATGAACAAAAGCAGTCAGCTACTGCAAGAGCCCAGTTTCTGCTGGCGACAATTTTATTTCTCAGTATCTAGTCTAAAACTCTTCTTCCTCCCAGTTTTTACTCTGTTTAAATCCATTTTAGAAATCGCTTACATTTTTTCTGAATAAAAAAATGACTTGATTTTACAACCGCTTTTTCGAGATTTCTCAGTATAATAAATATACTATATTATCCCAAGAAATGCAAGGGCTTCCAAAGTTTTATTAAACTTTTACCTAGCTTTTTCCCTGCCAAAAAACCCTAAATTGGCAAAGCCAATTTAGGACTGTTTGGTTTTGAAATGATAATAAGCACCGAGCATGCCAGCAGTATTCTGATGGTGGGCAAATTCAAGTCGAGTCTTGTCTGCCAAGCTTGGAACAAGCGAATCTTTCAAAGCCTTACGGATTTTTGGTTTCAAAATTGCTTCTTGCCCCATGATACCACCACCAAGGATGACTACTTCTGGATTGGCTACATAACAAATATTCGCGAGCCCCTTTCCAAGGTAGTCAACCATGCGGTCAATTCCCTCCATACAGAGTTTGTTGCCCTCGGTTGCTTCCTTGAAAATTCGGCGACCATTCCAATGTTCTACCTCATCACCATGTGCATCAGCCACATACTTAACAAGCGCGGTCGTAGAAGCTAAATCTTGGAAGTCTCCATCTTGCATATGCAAGTAGCCAACTTCACAGGCAGAATTACTAAAGCCATGAAAAACTTGACCATCAATGATTAAACAACCACCGATACCTGTTCCAATTGTCAAGCAAAGGGTAATACTTGCGTCCTTTCCAGATCCTGAGACAGCTTCAGCAAGCCCTGCACAGTTAACATCATTTTCAATTTCACAAGGAATGTTAAAGCTTTCTTCAATTTCCTTTTTAAATTGGGTTCCGGCATAATTTGGAATCTGTGGACCAGCGTAGAAAATCTCACCCTTATCAGGATCAACCATTCCCGCAGAGGAAATGGCTACACCTGATACTGGTCCTTTTTCTAGATAGCTAGCAACGATATCTTTTGTTTTCTGCAAGATGTGTGGACCACCCTTGTGAGCCTCAGTCGCTACTTCGTTAGACTCTACAAGTTGTCCATCCTGGTCGATCAAACCATATTTGATATTAGTTCCACCAATATCAATTGCAACGTAATTAGTCATAAAGCCTCCTATTGATTAGAGGAAACGCTCCTTAGTTTCACGAATCAATGCCGCAGCTGCTTCTACAACTGGACGATCTTCTTCGGTCACTGGTGTAAGTGGAGAACGAACTGATCCGATGTTAAGTCCTTCATTGATTTTCAAGACTTCTTTAATGACACAGTACATATTACCATGAGCTGCAGTCAATTTACCAATGATAGCGTTGATAGCGTATTGCAATTCACGCGCTGTTTCTAGGTCCTTATCCGCAATCAATTGGTTGAGTTTCAAGAAGAGTTCTGGCATAGCGCCATAAGTACCACCGATACCAGCTTTTGCTCCCATGAGACGTCCGCCTAAGAACTGCTCGTCTGGACCGTTAAAGACGATATGGTCATCGCCACCAAGACTAACAAAAGTTTGGATATCTTGAACTGGCATTGAAGAATTTTTAACACCAATGACACGTGGGTTTTTCAACATTTCTGTGTAAAGACTTGGAGTCAAAGCAACACCTGCCAATTGAGGAATGTTGTAGATAACATAGTCTGTGTTTGGTGCAGCAGCACTGATATCGTTCCAGTATTTAGCAACTGAGTACTCAGGCAAGCGGAAGTAAATTGGCGGGATTGTTGCGATAGCATCAACACCCAAACTTTCAGCATGGCGAGCCAACTCAATACTATCTTTTGTATTGTTGCAAGCTACGTGAGCAATGATGGTCAATTTACCTTTGGCAACTGCCATAACTTCTTCCAAGATCAATTTGCGGTCTTCTACGCTTTGGTAGATACATTCACCTGAAGAACCATTGACATAAAGACCTTGAACACCTTTATCAATAAAGTATTGAACCAAGGCACGAGTACGTTCTGGACTTACTTCACCCGCATCATCATAACATGCGTAGAAGGCAGGAATGACACCTTCATATTTTTTTAAATCTGACATAGATTTCTCCTAAAATTTCTTTTTTTCTCTGCACTGGGCAGATGATTGTTTACTATTTTAGTATACACCTTGTAAAAAGCGCTTTCAATACATATCAGCCACTTAGATTTTAATTTCTATTCATCTCACCAAGCTTTTCTTGTTTGAAAGTAGTTTCATATTGTTTTCAATTCTCTTGATATTTAGCAAACAATTTTTCCATTAATCCTGCTTGGCAAAAGGCAAGAAGACCAAAGCCAAAGAGTAGAAATGCTGAACCACCAAGCACTAGAGTAAAGCCTGATAGATAGAGAAGCATGATGATTAAGAAAATAATCGCAAGCATCAAGAAGAACCAAACGAAGTTAAAGCTGACTAAGAGCAAGCCCTTTTGAAGGACTTCTTTCCAAGTCAAGTCATAGCGCGCTGCAATTGGATAGCTAGCCAACATAACTAGGGTTAAAAATATCAGTATTCCCAAGCAAATGGCTTTAATGAGCTGAAAGGCGATACCCGTTTGACTCCAGAATAATGATAAATCAACGACACTAATCAGAAAGATTCCTAATTCCAACAAACCTAACTGAAAACCTAATTTCAAATTTTGCTTGAAGGCTCTGATATAGATTTTGAAAACAGGAACGCGACGGCTGCGCTTAACTTCAAAGATTGTCTGATAGAGACTGATCTTAGCTACTCCGATCGTCACAATAGGCAAACAAGACACGACAAAGAGCAGGTTAACCGTCACAATATCCAAAACCTTCTCGCAAAAACGCATCAGAAAATTATCCGTATCGAATGCTGCTTTTATCAATCCAGATCCTTTATGTGCCATTGTTTGCTCCTCCTAACTGACTAATCGATTAAAATTTTAAATAAATATTTGCGAACTTTATCTTCCATACCTGCATAACCATTAGGTTGATGAGGCTCCCCTGGGAAGAAGACTGCAAAATTGTGATAACCCAACAAGAGTGGGTATTGTTCGTGACAATGAACAAAGCCAATATCACTGGTTTCATCAAAGGCTACAGCCTCATCTTTGATGCGAGAACCGTAGCTAGAATACTCATGTCCTTCAACTAACAAATGTAAGTCTGCATAGTTTTTATGATGCTCAAAGCGATCATTTTCTTCTTTATTGAGAACATTTTCCTGTACAACTAGAAAAACCTTATCGCCATCAATCTCATACTTCCCAAGTTCAAAAGAATCTTTGCGATGTTCATAGAGATAATCAATGGCCTTGTCTAGATTAGGATGAATTCCTTTGTAAAAGCTAATGTTTTTTAAATCGTCAAAAATCATAGTAATTTCCTTTACCTGATTGTTATCCCAGACATAAAATGTCTAGCCAGTAAGTTTATAAGTGTCTAACAAAACTTCATGAAGTAAGCAACTCCTCTCCATTTTGTAGACACTTATAAACCTATATTGTATTTCGATAGATATATTTTTCTATACTCAATGAAAATTGAAGAACAAACTAGGAAGCTAACCGCAGGCAATACTTAAGTATGGCAAGGTGACGCTGACGTAGTTTGAATTCAATTTTCGCAGAGTACTATCCTTTGACAGCTCCCATAGTAATCCCTTGAGTAAATGATTTTTGGAATACCAAGAAGACTGTTACGATTGGCACCGCTGCAAGGGCAGCACCCGCCATAATCAAACCATAGTTGGTTGCCATCTCGGCCTGCATGGTTGCAACCCCAAGTGAGATAGTCAAGTTGTTACGAGAAGTCAACATAACCAACTGCATGAAGTAGTCATTCCATGTATTGATGAAGGTAAAGATTGCAAGAGCTGCAAATCCTGGTTTCACGATTGGGAAGGCTACGCTCCAGAAAGTACGAATCTCACCGCATCCATCGATCTTAGCAGATTCAAGCAATTCTGTTGGAATGTTTTCGCTGAACTGTTTCATGAGGAAGACCCCAAATGGCCATCCGATCAAAGGCAAGATAACTGCCCAAAGAGTGTCGTGAATTCCCATGAAGTTAACGATACGTACCAATGGTACAAGGACAACTTGTTTTGGAAGAGCCATGGCAGCGATAAAGATAGCGAAGAGAATGCGTTGTCCATAGAAACGTTTCTTAGCCAATACATAACCTGCTAGGGATGAAGTTGCACAAACCAAGAACATGGTTACCAATGAAATGAAGACTGAGTTCCACATCCATTGCAAGGCTGGGTTTTGCACCATCAATTGTTGGAAGTTCTCCATTGTTGGAGCTTTCGGGAACCATTGTGGTGGAATCATAATGGTATCCGGTTGTGATTTGAAGGCACCTGTCAAAATCCAGTAGAATGGAAAGATAAACAGTACAGTCAATAAAAGCAAGAAGATGGTTGAAATAACAGTGAAGGCTGTTAAAGGTTTCTTTTGTGTAGATTGCATAGCTGTCTCCTTTCTATTAATATTCTACGTCGTTTCCAAGTACTTTAAATTGAACAAAGCTGACAATTGCGATCATAACTGCCAAGAATACACCAATAGTATTGGCATAGCCATACTCAGTCAATTGGAAGGCTTTCTCGTATAGGTAGTACATGAGAGTACTTGTTGAGTAGTTTGGACCACCTGAAGTCAACAGCTGAATCAAAGCGAAACACTGGAATGAGTTGATGGTTGTAATGATTGCGATATAAAGAGTTGTTGGAAGAAGACTTGGCCATTTAATCTTCCAGAAAACTTGTAACTCAGTTGCTCCGTCGACACGCGCTGCTTCAACAAGAGAGTTATCAATGTTTCCCATTGCTGCGATGTAAAGAATGATTGGTTGACCAACTGATGTTGTCAAAAGAATAATCATAATCGCCATCAAAGCCCAGTTTTTATCTCCTAACCAAGAAATGTTTTGGCTAATGATATGGCTTGACTTAAGCACGAAGTTCAAAATACCTGATAGAGGATCATAAATCCATTTCCATACAACCGTTACGGCAACACTACCTGTTACAACAGGGAGGAAGAAGACGAAACGATAGAAAGATCTAGCAACAGCATTTTGTTGGTAAGTTTGCGATGCTACAAAGAGCGAGAAGAGTACAACTACAGGTACAGAACCAATAACCAAGATAACGGTATTGATTAAAGACTTTACAAAGACTGGGTCTTTAAACATACGGATATAGTTGTCCAATCCTATAAATTCAAAGCTTGTCATCGAATAGTTAAAGAAACTAGTGATGAATCCCATGATCATTGGAGCTAGGACAAAGACGGTAAAGAAGATTAATACTGGTGCTAAGAAAGCATAAGAAACAATTGTTTCTCTCATGCGAATTTTATTGACTTTCACAGTTGGCACCTCACTTTCAAATAGTTTTTGTTTTTCGACTGTCATCTGACATTGATGTAAAATCAAAATGAAATTTTTTCCAAGATAAACCTATGTAAGAACTTCATTTTAATTTTGACCTGTCAGTTCCTTACATTTTTTAAACAAAACTCCCCCTTTTCGTACACAGTTACGCACAGGGAAAAGGGGGGATTTTACTTTTTATTTAGGGCTTATTTTTTAGCTGCTTTTTTGATGGTTTCATTCGCTTTTTCAGTGAATGTCTTCAAAGCTGCAGCAGGTTCTTCGTCACCATTAGATACTGATTGCAACATTGGGAACCAAAGTGTTCTCATTTCAGCAAATCCGTCAATTGTGTTGTAGTATGGAGCGTAGTATTTAGTCCAACCACTGATTGTTTCCATACGTTTGTCATCGTAAAGTTTACCAAATGAAGTACGAACTGGGAATGCTCCTGTGCGAACTACGTCTTTAGGACCCCACTCTTTATCATCTGCGATGAATTGGATGAATTTCTTAGCTGCGGCAACTTTCTTTTCATCCTTGTTGTTGAATACTGCAAATCCGTTTACAAGGTATTCAAGAGCTGGTTTACCTGAGTCAGATGGGAATGGTACTTCAACCACTTCAACCTTACTTGCTTCCAACAATTTAGCTTGGATACCGTTTTGAGCTGGAGCCCAAAGGATAGTGTAAGAAGTTTGACCGTTTGCAAAGTTTTGGATGTCTGCTCCACCGTCAAATTGTGAACCGTTGTTCAACAAACCATCTTTAATCCAGCTAGTTGCTTTTTCAAGACCTTTGACGAATTTAGGATCGTCAGTTGTGTATTTAGTAACTTCTTTGTCTGTTACAGAACCGCCGTAAAGGTTAGCGATGAAGGCACGTGTTCCTTGGTCTCCCCCTTGACCAGAACTGAACAATGAACCTGGAGTGTAGCCTTTATCTTTAAGTGCTTTCAAGACTTTTTCGAAATCATCTGTTGTCCAACCTTCTTTAACAAGGTCAGCTACACCAGCATCTTCCAACATTTTCTTGTTCATTGCCATGTAGAATGGTGCTGAACTGATTGGATACATGTAAGCTTTATCGCCAGCTTTACTTGCTTGGATGATGTTTTCGTTGTTAACATCTTTCACAAATTCGTCTGTGAAAAGATCGTTCAACTCAGCCAATTTACCATTTTTACCGTAATTGATGATACGACCTGGTGCATCGAAAAGTACATCTGGAGCAGTTCCAGCTTCAATAGCTGTCGTGATTTTTTCTGGACCAGATTTGAAGTCGATTGTTTCTAGTTTAACTTTGATATCTGGGTTTGCTTTTTCGAAAGCTTCGATGATAGATTTTTCATAAGTTCCTACACCGTCACCTGTTTTTTCTTGTGTGAAGACAGGGAATGCCCACCAAGTAATTTCTGTAGTTGCAGCAGCAGAGTCGCCACCTGATTTAGCCGCATCTTTGTTAGCGTCTGATTTGCCACAAGCAGCAAGGGAAAGAACAGCAGCACCCGCAAGTACTGTACAAGCTAGTTTTCTAAATTTCATTAGTATTCTCCTAAATGATGATAAGCGTATCCGAAACGGATAGTGAGTATTGACAACTTTGTATACGTTTACATTTTATTTTGCGAATCAACCACTCTCCTCGTGTTTTAATTGTCTTATTTGAGACCCGCAACAAATCGTTCCGTAATCTCTTTTGGTCTAGTAATGGCTCCACCAACTACAATGCCTCGCACTCCGTAACCTAAGATCTGCTTAGCCTGTTCTGGTGTATGAATTTTCCCTTCTGCGATAACATCTACTCCGGCATCGCAAAGTTTCTTAATCAATTCAAAGTCTGGACCATCCACTTTTGGACTATAAGATGTGTAGCCTGACAAGGTGGTTCCAACAAAGTCGATTCCTGCTTCAACTGCTGTTAGGCCTTCTTCAAAGGTACTGATATCAGCCATCAATAGTTGATCTGGATATTTTTCTTTGACTTGTCGGATAAAATCTTGAATTTCCAAACCATCATAACGTTCTCGTTTGGTACAATCAAGTGCAATAACTTCAATGTCAAGAGCCGCTAATTCATCAACTTCTTTCATAGTAGCAGTGATGAATGGTTCCTGTGGTGGATAATCACGTTTGATAATTCCGATAATCGGAAGTTTTGTGACCTCTTTGATTTCTTTAATATCCCGAACACTGTTTGCTCGGATACCGACTGCTCCACCCTGCTCAGCCGCTTTGACTAACAAGGGGATTACACCTCCCGCTTCTGTGTAGAGCGGTTCGTGAGGAAGTGCCTGACAAGAAACGATGATTCCATCTTTAATCTGCTCAATCAAGGCTTCTTTACTGATCTGTGGCATCCACTTTCCTCCTTTTCTTTTTTCTTATGAGCCTATTATATATCATTTTTAAAGCGCTTTCAAGAACTTGTACTAGAATAGATTGAAGTTTCAAAACAATTTTATGAAACAGAATCTCCTGAAAGTAGTTTCAGAGAAATTATTCTCCTTTGAATTTCCTTGCATCCCCACCCTAATCTTCGTTTTTTATAAATAAAGAGCCTGTAGCAACTGAGTGCTACAGACCCTCTAAGTATAAGTCTAATTCTTTTTATAGAGACTTTTTAGATTCAATGTTGCCATTAATCTTCTTTTTTCTTAGCCATTCCAAACAAACCGAGAAGCATTCCAACCATTCCTACAGATACTAGAGGAGTTGAAACCTCACTTCCTGTTGCAGGGAGAGTTGCTTGTTGTGGTTGAGCTGCTGGAGCTTGATATGTCTTGTCTTGCTGTGCTATTAAAGTGACAAGCGGTTTTTCTTCAACCTTATATTCCGGAAGTTCGTTTTTGGCTGCTTCGACTGCATTTACTCCGCCTGTGAATTCTGGAAGTTCATGCTTAAGGGCTTGAACTGCATTTGCTCCACCTGTGAATTCTGGGACTTCATGAACTGCTGCTTCGACTGCATTTGCTCCGCCTGTATATTCTGGAAGTTCATGCTTGAGCGCTTGAACTGCGTTGACGCCGCCTGTGAATTCTGGGAGTTCATGAACTGCTGCTTCCTCACCATTGACGCCACCTGTGAATTCTGGAACTTCTACTGTTGGCGCTGCTTCGTCACCTACTGTTGCACTAGGAGCAGAGTATTCAGGAAGCTCTGCTACAGCCGCTTCCTCGCCATTGACACCACCTGTGAATTCTGGAACTTCTACTGTTGGCGCTGCTTCGTCGCCTACTGTTGCACTTGGAGCAGTGTATTCAGGAAGTTCTGCTACAGCCGCTTCGTCGCCATTGACACCACCTTCGAATTCTGGAACTTCTACTGTTGGCGCTGCTTCCTCACCTACTGTTCCAATAGGTTCAGTGTACTCAGGAAGCTCTGCTACAGCCGCTTCCTCGCCATTGACACCACCTTCAAATTCTGGAACTTCTACTGTTGGTGTTGCTTCGTCGCCTACTGTTGCAATAGGTTCAGTGTACTCAGGAAGCTCTGCTACAGCCGCTTCCTCGCCATTGGCACCACCTGTGAATTCTGGAACTTCTACTGTTGGCGCTGCTTCCTCACCTACTGTTGCACTAGGAGCAGAGTGTTCAGGAAGCTCAGCCTCAGTTGCTTCGTTACCATTGACATCACCTGTGAATTCTGGAACTTCTACTGTTGGTGCTGCTTCGTCGCCTACTGTTGCAATAGGTTCAGTGTACTCAGGAAGCTCTGTTACTGCTGCTTCGTCACCATTGACACCACCTGTGAATTCTGGAACTTCTACTGTTGGCGCTGCTTCGTCACCTACTGTTGCACTAGGAGCAGAGTGTTCAGGAAGCTCAGCCTCAGTTGCTTCGTCACCATTGACATCACCTGTGAATTCTGGAACTTCTACTGTTGGTGCTGCTTCGTCGCCTACTGTTCCACTAGGAGCAGTGTATTCAGGAAGCTCTGCTACAGCCGCTTCCTCGCCATTGACACCACCTTCGAATTCTGGAACTTCTACTGTTGGTGCTGCTTCGTCGCCTACTGTTCCAATAGGTTCAGTGTACTCAGGAAGCTCTGTTATAGCCGGTTCGTCACCATTAACTCCATTCGTAAGTTTAGTACCTACCACAGATACTGGTAAGTTATGCATACTTTCAATTGCACCCGCTTCAATAGCTTTAACTTTTTGACCGATATCTTCAGGAGCTATTGTAAATAGGAGAGTCTTCGTATCATACTGAGTCATGAAGGTTGCAGTCTTACCATTAGCTAGTTTGAGAGTTGGAGCTTGGTTTACCAAGACTTCTGAATCAAACTCCATAGCAATAATGCCTGGCCATTTTTCCATAGCCTGTGTAACTTTCACTTCTTTAGGAGCAAGTCTCTCTTTAGTTAGATAATCCCAGTTGAATTTCTTAAATGATAAAGTATATGGATTGCCACCCACTTCGTGGTGCTCATATAAGAGACCAAATTCTTTTGGACCGATTTGTTGAAGTGAGTTATAAGCGTACTCCCCTTCTTGAATCAGATGGTGGTGAAGCCAGGTCAACTCGCCATCTTCTTCTACACGTGCTACGCGAATGTAACCATTCTTACGACCTGGTCCATTAGCATTTGCTAGAAGGATATACTCCTTACCATCTTGAACCGTATGAGTCGCCGCCATTTGAACATAAACATCGGGTACATCATAGCGTGCTACATAGTTGTCCCATGTAATACCACCATCATTACTTGTCGCAACTTGCAAATCACCAGTCAAACCACGCATAAAGAGTTTTAACTGACCATTATTCAATTGAACAACAGAAGCTTCTGTATTTTGAGCGTAGTAATTGTTCATGTTACTTGAATCAACTACTGTGCCATCATGAAGTGTACGGTTGTCATTGACACCGCCACCCATATGCCAAGTCTTACCATGGTCATCTGAATAGATAATGCGAGATGATTGAGAACCGTTGAGGTGGTGGGTTCTGTTTGTCGTATAGACAGGGACAACAATCCGACCTTTATGAGGTCCATTCTGAAGGGTAATGCCCACTCCAGGTCCCACACCTAAGAATTTCATCCAATCAGCTTTGACCATTGGAGTAATATCTTGTGGCGCAGACCAAGTCTTCCCATCATCATCACTATAAGACATCCATAGGTAGCTGTCTTTAGCAATTCTAAATGGAGAAGTTTTATTGCTTGTAAAGTAGATATTTCCTAGTAGCTGCTCACCTTGATAAAGGTCACCTTTATCGCTATATCCAGGCTTAACAGGATTTACAACAACACGGTAATCCGTTGCCTGACCATCTGGTGTGTAGACAAGCCCATTTTCACGAATCGTATAGGCTCCATTTTCTCCTTCACGATATAGAATTTGATAGGTTTTTCCATCAATTTCCTTATAGGCAACTTCTCTTTCAGAAGACATTCCGAAGATTCCTTTACCTTCTGGGAACATATCGTAGACTGAGAAGATTCGTTTGGTTTCCGAATCTTGGACTAAAACCATGTCGATATTTACTGGTGAACCGATGTTTGGATCCTTGGCTTTTGGATTGTCACGTAGATTCGTAAGAGTGATGCGATCGCTCCACGTTTGGCCCTTGTCTTCACTTCGTTTGACGACCATACCGATATCACCCCAGTCATAGTGGTGTAAGCGGCGTTCGTCAGCACCAGCAATCAAAGTTCCCTTGTCAGTCTTAAGGAGGGCTGGAATACGATAGCTATTAATACCATCTGGATTTGACTGCCCATTTTTACCCGCTGTAAAGACATCTGTTTTTTTAGAAATTTCAGCCCCTTCTGGAAGTTCTTGCCCCAAGTCTCCTCTTTCAAATAATTGACTTCGTGTTTGAACTTCATCTTGTGTTAAGGCACGGTCGTAAACTGTTAAATTACGAACTTGTAGATTTGAGCCCCAAACTGTCTTGTTTCCTCGTTTGGTCGCTCCGATTTGAACGTGATTCACATCTGGCATATCTTTGATGAATTTCCCAGATTTTAGACTTGTTCTGGATAAGACACCATTTACATATAAACGAACTCTTCCAGTAGGGACTTCAGTTGTTGGTTTTTCCACAGTAAAGGTAACTGAATTCCACTGACCAGGGCGAACCTTTAATGGCGCATCCGTGTATTTATCATAGAATTGTGTACCATTTGCATCACGTCCTTCGATAAGGGCTGTGTTATCAAAGACTGACATGGTGAAGTACTCATTTTCCTTGGTATCACTTGACACAGAGAAAAGATTGTAAAAACGTGGTGCAGATGCGTCTGGTTTGAACTCCATATGCACTGTTGCATCTTGAAGTTTCTTTAATTTACCCAAATCACTTGTAAGATCATCTCGCTGATTATTTTCTGCATTGATAGTAACGTCATTTTTTTCTACGACAGTGTTGACATTTTCCAATTCTCTTGAGTAATAATCCCTAGCAAGTGCTACTTGGTTCTCAGTTTCTTCTGCATTTCCAGTTTCTGCAGCTGGAGTCTCTGCTGGAGTTTCAGTTTCTGTTGGTTTTTCAGAGCCCGGATTTGCTTGCAACTCCTCACGGTTAACTTCTGTTCCTTTATCTGTCGCTGTTGCCAACTTATCAGCAAGTTCCTTATCTAAGTTAGCTAGATTTCCTGTTTCTACTTCTTTTGGCAATTCTGGCAAAGCTTGTCCAGCTGTTTCACCACTAGTTGCTGGAGCTTCTTGAGCTAAAACTGGTGAAGCACCAAAAACAACTGCTCCAATGACTACTGATGCAGCTCCTACTGTAAACTTTCTAATTCCAAAACGTTGTTTCCGTTCAAAATCTCTCTGTGTCATATTTTTCCTTTCTTTTTACAAAAATAAAGCGCTTTCTTTTTTACTTAAAAATTTTTGCCTCCAGGGCATATATCGTGTAAAGAAACTATATTGTTGATGGGTTTCCCCATTCTTTTTCATCTGAAATGTGGTTGCCCTTATTTACTTCCTTCCAGTAAGCAACCATTTTACTCCTTTCGACTTGATGTTACATTTATTATATAATAAATATTACAAATAATAGCCTTCATAATCTATAATAGAATTTACTTTCAGATATATTTTTATGTTTCAAGTTTTTTGAAACTACTTTCTGTATCCTTCGACAAAGAAAGCCCTGTTTTTGGCAGGGTTCTTTTTACATATTTTTAGTGACCAACATAGGTAAAGGGAATTTCGCTCCCACACAACCAATTGTAGACCTGGTCGTTAACATGGACATTCATAGCTTCATGTGCATATTCAGGCATGAGACGATAACTCTTCTCACAAGTCAAACGATTGTAGATGGCGAATTGAGTGATCGGATAGCAGACATCGTCATCAAGCCCTGTAATCATTCTCACCTCACCTTTTATTCGAGGGGCAAGATTTTTCACATCAATATAGCCAAGTGTTTCCATGATTTGCTCTTCTGTCTCATGGAATGGATCATGAAACTTAAAGTAACGGAAGAGTTCATCATAGGCTTCACTCGTATTTCCAATCTCTAGCACGCGTCTAAAATCTGACAAGAATGGGTAGATAGCAACTGTTCGCTTAATCCGTGGATTGAGGCCTGCAGCCACTAAAGCCAAGGCTCCTCCTTGTGAAGCTCCATAACTAGCCAGTTGCTCTTCATCCACTTGTGGGAGACTAGCTACAATCTCAATCAATTGATAAATATCTAGATAAACATCCTTATAGAAGAGTTGCTCTTTCCCTTCAACAGCACCACGGATGATTTGTCCCTTAACTGTATTTCCCAACGGAGAACGCAAACCATCTTGTGAATATCCAGATTGCCCTCTGACATCCATAGAAACGACACCATAACCAGCGACCGTAAAGGCTAGCATATCTGTCCAATCCCAGCAACGTCCCATATAACCATGGAAGTGGAAAATGACCGGTACTTTCTTTTCTGATTTTGGTAAGACTACACGCGCATAAACAAGTCCGTCACGTGTACCTTTAAAGGTAAGCTCATAGCATTTCACATTTGGGATATGAAAGTCTCCTTCCTCTAGTTGGTAGTCTGGCAAGACCGAAACCTTCTCAATCTCACCATCCCAAAAAGCATCAAAATCTTGAGGAATTTCATCCCTTCCTCTGTATGTTTTCATTTCTTCTATTAATGCTGGATTTCTCATAAAACTCTCCTTTGTTTTGCAACCGTTATCACAACTGTAGCACATATAGGGAAGCAATGCAAGAAAGAACGGTAAATGGAAAGTGTTTTTAAGGTCTAGCTCCCGCAAGAATCCTCTTGAAAGTAGTTTTAAACAGATAAAAAAGAGCGATTTCGCTCTTTTTCTTAATATTTAGGAGAAGGTTGAGTTACCTTTTGGAATGTCTTTTGATACGTTACTTGAATAGTCATGGGAGAGTCCTCGTTTCTTTTTGATGACTCTAGTATAGATAGTCAATCTGAAAGCAAACTTAAGATTTTCTTAGAAAAAGCTTAATCCAAATACTCTTTCTTCTCCAGATGTAAGGCAATCATGTGCCACTCTGGATCCTCTCGCCAGTTAGGTAGAGAGCTGATATAGCTGGCTACCTTACGAGCTTCCTCAAGTATTGGGAAGTCCTCAATAATATCAGCTACATGAAACTCTGGCAGACCTGACTGTTTAGTTCCAAAAATTTCACCAGAACCTCGCATTTTCAAATCTTCCTCTGCAAGGATAAAACCATTGGTCGTCTCCGTCATGATGCGCATACGGTCCTTTCCAGAGTCAGTCTTGGGATTAGCCACTAGAACTGCATAGGACTGCTTATCTCCTCGACCGACACGACCTCTAAGCTGGTGAAGTTGACTCAGTCCAAAACGATCAGCATCCATGATAATTATGACGGTCGCATTGGGAACATTGACCCCAACCTCGATCACCGTTGTAGACACCAAAATGTCAGTTTTTCTCTCTTTGAAATCCTGCATAATCTTGTCTTTTTCATCACTCTTCATCTTACCATGTAAGAGAGCAACTTTTGCTTTCCCAGAAAAATGACTTGTCAACTCCTCTGACAGAGCAATCGCATTTTTAAGGTCCAAAGCTTCAGATTCTTCAATCAAAGGAGAAATAACATAGGCTTGAGAACCATTTTGAATCTCTCCCTCCAACCAAGTCAAGACCTGTGGCAACTGCTCATGCTTGGTCCAACGAGTTACGATTGGTTTGCGTCCAGCAGGCATCTGATCAATAATAGAAACATCCATATCCCCAAAGGCAGTGATGGCTAAGGTCCGTGGTATGGGAGTTGCCGTCATCATGAGGACATCTGGATTTTCCCCTTTTTCACGTAAAATACGCCTTTGTCCCACACCAAAGCGGTGTTGCTCATCAATGATAATCAAGCCGAGTCGAGCATAGTCTACTCCATCCTGTATAAGAGCATGGGTTCCGACAATCACATCTGCTTCCCCCTTGGCAATGGTTTCCAAGACCTTGCGTTTTTCTGCAGCTTTCAGTGACCCTGTCAGCAGAGCTAATTTCAAATCAGGAAAGAGACTCTCTAGACTTTCAAAATGCTGCTCTGCAAGAATCTCTGTTGGAACCATGAGGGCAGCCTGGTAACCAGCCGTTACAGTAGCATACATGGCTAGACCTGCAACAACTGTTTTCCCGCTACCAACATCCCCTTGTAAGAGTCGATTCATGTGATGGTCCGACTTCATATCTGTTAGGATTTCTTGCAGACTCTTTTCTTGAGCTTGGGTCAAGGCAAAAGGCAATTTCTCTTTAACTGCAGTTAATGTTTTCTGAGACCAGTTCAAGACCAGACCACTTCCATGAACCTTATTTTCAGACTTGAGGGTCTGTAATTGCATTTGGAAATAAAAGAGTTCCTCAAATTTGATTCGACGGAGAGCCTGTTTATATTCTGCCAAATCCTTAGGAAAATGCATGGCACGAACAGCCTGACTACGAGGCATGAGTTTGTATTTATCTAGCAAGGACTGGGGGATGTTTTCTTCTATCAAGAGGTCCAGTCCTTGATCAAAGGCTGTCTTGATGACCTTAACAAGTCCTGCTTGACTGACGCCTTGCGCTAGGCGATAGACAGGTTGGAGGTCATCCTCGACTTGGGCTAAAACCTTCATGCCTGTAAGACTAGCCTTGGCACGATCCCACTTACCAAAGACGGCTAGAGTCGCACCTAGTTCAATCTTGTCTGCTAGGTAGGGTTGATTAAAAAAGTTAACCGCAAAAACAACCTCTCCCTGTTTGAGGCTAAAGCGCAGGCGATTCCGCTTAAAACCATAATACTGAACACTAGCTGGTGTCACCACCTGACCAGACAGGACCGCCTTTTCACCGTCTTCTAGCTCGAGTACTTGCTTGGTCTTAAAATCTTCATAACGGAAAGGAAAGTAGAGCAAGAGATCTTGCAAGTTTTCAATTCCTAGTTTGGCGTACTTCTCTGCTGACTTTGGTCCCACACCAGGTAAGACATGCAAGGGTTGATGTAAATTCATGCTCCTCTCCTCTCCATTTGTTTTTTTAATAATATTCTCTCGGAATGCGATCACTGAGGAGACAAACCACCTCATAATTGATGGTTCCTCGGTAAACTGCTACATCTGTTGCAGTAATTTCTTTATCTCCGTCTGAGCCAATTAAAGTTACCTTGGTACCCAATGGATAAAGCTTAGGTAAGCGAATGGTGATTTGGTCCATGGATACACGCCCTACAATAGGACACAATTGGCCATCCACCAGAACTGAGAAATGCTGCATGTCTCGTGTCCAACCATCTGCATAACCAATCGGCAAAGTAGCAATGACTTGCTCACTGTCTGCCTGATAGGTCGCTCCGTAGCCCATACAAGCTCCAGTCTCTACTGTTTTGATATGAACGATGGCTGACTCCAAAGATAAGGCTGGTTTTAATTCATAAGGCAATTCCAAAACTTGTCCACTTGGATTGAGACCATACATGGAATCCCCCATGCGAACAGCATTAAAAATCGTTTCCGCATGCCAAAGGGTTGTAGCGGAGTTACTTGCATGAACCAGTTCTGGCAAATCTTTAAATTCTGCTAGAATGTCTTTGAAACGCTGCAATTGTTGTTCAAAGTAGATCTCTGACTTCTCATCTGCAGTCGCAAAGTGAGTAAAAATCCCTTCAACAGAGGCACCATGTTTCTTGAGTATAGTTTGGGCTTCTTCAGCCTCACTAGCACTTCTAAAGCCAATGCGTCCCATACCTGAGTCTATCTTCAGGTGAACGGTTAAGCCTGATAAGTCTGACTCAGTAGCAAGAACATTTTCAAGCCATTCCAATCCTGCTACGGTCAAGGTAATATCAAATTCTTGCGCTAGCGGAATTGATTCCACCTCGGATATTCCTAAAATGAGGATTTTCTTAGAAATCCCTGCCTGACGAAGTTCAATGGCTTCATCGATATTAGAAACGCAAAAACCATCTACATCATCCTGGATAGCAGTCGCAACAGCTACAGCCCCATGTCCATAGGCATTGGCTTTCACAACCGCCCATTTGAGGGTGCCTTTAGGAATGTGTGCTCCCATCTGTTGGATATTGTAGCGGATTGCTTCTAGATTAATAAGGGCCTTGGTTGGTCTATGTGGACTAGTTTTCATGATTTTCCTCCAAAATAACACTAGCTGTCACAAACTGTTCTGTATGGCTAATCGATAACCAAACATTTCCTGAAAATGGGGATTTGCTGAAGTAGGGAGCCCCTCTCTCATTGTTCAAAACTTCCAAGTCCTGAAAGCCCAGCTTGCCAATACCCGTTCCCATAGCCTTTGAAAAAGCCTCTTTAGCTGACCAACGACCAGCCAAATACTCGATCTGTCTACGACCTTTGAGACTAGCAAAGCGCTCCATTTCCTTGTCTGTCAAGACACGCTGCGCAAAACCTTCTCTTTTTTCAACTGCATTTTGTATGGAAGCTAATTCTTCGATATCGATTCCGTGTCCAACTATCATTTTCATCAAAAGGAGTTGAGAACCCCCAACTCCATCCTTTTCACTTATTTTGTTAAGGTAGAATAAATTTCTTCTACCAAGGCTACTGTATTTTCCCAGCCTAGACATGGGTCTGTAATGGAACGACCAAAGACTTCTGGTTGGTTTTGGCGACCATCCGCTAAGTAGGATTCAATCATGAAACCTCGAACTGTCTTCTTAATCTTTTCATTCCAGTCACGGTTGAGCAAGGTTTGACGAACAATTCGAACTTGCTCCATATATTGTTTCCCTGAATTATCATGGTTAGTATCAATCATGATAAAAGGATTTTCAAGGCCCATAGACTCGTAGTGACCGATAGCATTTAAGAGAGTTTCATAGTAGAAGTTTGGTTCATTCTTCCCGTATTCATTCATAGCTCCACGAAGGATGACGTGGGCCAGGGGATTTCCAGACGTTTCAACTTCTTGACCATGGAAAAGAAAGGTTTGTTTGTTTTGTGCAGCATAGATAGCATTAAACATCACAGATAGATTTCCAGAGGTGGGGTTTTTCATCCCCACAGGTGCATCAATCCCTGAAGCTACAAAACGGTGTTCTTGGTCTTCGACTGAACGCGCACCCACAGCATGATAGCTGACTAAATCGTCAACTAAGACGAGATTGGATGGATAAAGCATTTCATCCGCTGTGGTCAATCCAGTTTCTGTAATCACTCGATAATGAAGCTGACGAACAGCCTGCAAACCATTAATCAAACTTGGAGCTTTAGAAGTATCTGGCTGATGAACCAACCCCTTATAGCCATCTCCATTGGTACGTGGCTTTGCAGTATATACACGCATGACCATGAAAATCTTGTCCGCAACTTTTTTCTGCAAGTCTGCCAAACGGCGAGCATACTCCAGAACTGCTTCTTCATTGTCAGACGAACAAGGGCCAATGACCAAAAGAACACGGTCATCCTTTCCTGAAAGGATATCTGCTAGTTCTTGGTCACGACTTTCCTTATGTCGCAAGGTTTCTGCAGATAATTGTGTTGCCGCCTTAATCGCTTCAATATTGATTTCTTGGCCTTTCTCAATAAATGCCATCTTATTCTCCTAGTCTTTGGTAGATTTCACGAACAAGAGCTTCCGTGTTTTCCCATCCTAGACATGGATCCGTGATCGATTTACCAAAGACCTCAGGTTCGTTTTGACGACCATCTTCTAGATAAGACTCAATCATGAATCCACGAACATATTTTTTAATCTTTTCATTCCAGTCGCGGTTAATCAAGGTCTGGCGAACGATACGAATCTGCTCCATATACTGTTTCCCTGAATTATCATGGTTGGTATCAATGATAATAAATGGATTCTCAAGTCCCATCTTTTCATACTGAGCAATAGTATCCATCAAATTATCGTAGTAGTAGTTAGGAATGTTCTTCCCGTACTCGTTCAGAGCTCCACGGAGAATAGCGTGCGATAGAGGATTTCCAGTAGTCTCGACTTCTTTCCCTAGGAAAAGAAAACTCTGCTTGTTTTGAGCTGCATAAATACCGTTGAACATGACATTGAGATTTCCAGAGGTTGGATTTTTAAAACCAGTCGCAAAATCTGCTCCGCTGGCTACAAAACGGTGCTGTTGGTCTTCAACCGAACGAGCTCCAACCGCCATATAAGAAATCAAATCATCTACCAAGGGAAGGTTCTCTGGATACAACATTTCATCTGCCGTGGTCATTCCTGTTTCAGAAATAACGCGGTAGTGCAAATGGCGGACAGCTTTAATTCCATTGATAAGGCTTGGTGCCTCTTTGGCATTTGGCTGGTGAATCAAGCCCTTATAGCCATCACCATTGGTACGTGGTTTAGCTGTATAGACACGCATCACCATAAAGATACGGTCTTTTACTTCTTCTTGAAGTTTTGACAATCGCTTCGCATACTCAAGAACTGCCTCTTCATTGTCAGACGAGCAAGGGCCAATCACCAATAAAATACGTTGATCATCTCCTCGAATAATCGCTTCAAGCTCTTGGTCACGTTGGAGTTTGTTAGCAAGTACTTGTCCTTCTAATTTAGACAAACTACGAACCTCTTCAATATCAATTTTCGGACTTTTTGCTGTAAATACCATCATTCATCTCCTTATAAAGCAAACGGATGCCAAGCGAAAATTCACTTTTCACTAGGCATCCGCCTGAAAATTAGTCATTCTTAACGTCGTTTACCGTGACAGTTTTTAAATTTCTTACCAGAACCACATGGGCACAAGTCATTACGTTTCACTTGACTGAGGTCCAAATCAGCTGGAAGATTTCTTTGTTGCGCAGCAATATTTCGGGTTGCTGTCGTACTGATATGATGTTCAGCTTGTGGTCGCTCTTGCTCATGAATTTGTGCTTTCATCATCAAGCGAGTCACATCAAACTCAATCGAACCAATCATATCGTTAAACATACGGAAGCCTTCCGCTTGATATTCTACAACAGGGTTGTTTTGAGCATAACCACGAAGTCCAACAGCATTTCTCAACTGGTCAAGGGCATCGATATGGTCTGTCCATTTATTATCAACAACACGTAGAATCAAGACTTTTTGGAATTCTTTAACGGCTTCTTCATCACGAAGTTTAGCAACTTGGCTATCGTAGACCTTCAATGCACGTTGGTATAACTCATCTTTGATAGCTTGGTCTGACAAACCTTCTAGGTCTGAAAGGGAAATTGAATTTTCTGGAAGCAAGTTGTACTTGGCAAAGTTCAAAATTGCTTCGAGTTTTTCATCTTGTTTAGAACGAGCATGATTGTCGACAATACGGTTGATTGTACGTTTAATCATGGCGTGAATTTCTGGAGCAAGGTCTCGATCAGCAGTGATGACATCATAACGTTGTGCGTAGATAATCTCACGTTGTTCACGCATAACATCATCATATTGAAGGACTTGTTTACGAGTATCGTAGTTGTTTCCTTCAACACGTTTTTGCGCTGCTTCAACCTGACGTGTCAACATACGAGATTCAATGGCTTCGTCAGACATGTTGAGACGTTCAAAGACACCCTTCAAGCGTTCTGAACCGAAACGTTTCATCAAATCATCTTCGAGTGACAAGTAGAATTGTGATTCACCTGGGTCTCCTTGACGACCTGAACGTCCACGAAGCTGGTTATCGATACGACGGCTCTCGTGACGTTCTGTACCGATGACGCAAAGTCCACCAAGTTCACGAACACCTTCACCAAGCTTGATATCGGTACCACGACCGGCCATGTTGGTTGCGATCGTGACCGCACCACGCTGACCAGCATTCATGATAATTTGCGCTTCTCTATAGTGGTTTTTGGCATTCAGTACTTCGTGAGGCACACCTGCTTCAACCAATTTCTTAGAAAGGAAATCACTGGTTTCAACGGCAACGGTACCTACCAAGACTGGCTGGCCTTTTTGGTAACGGGCCTTAACATCTTCAACGACAGCCTTGAATTTTGCATCGAGGCTAGCGTAGAGAAGGTCTGAATGGTCGATACGTTGGATTGGACGGTTAGTAGGAATCGGAATAACACGAATGTTGTAGATTTCGCGGAATTCTTCTTCTTCGGTTTTACCAGTACCTGTCATACCTGCCAGTTTTTTATACATACGGAAAAGGTTTTGGTAGGTAATTGATGCTGATGTCTTGGTTTCATCTTGGATTGGCACACCTTCTTTAGCTTCAATCGCTTGGTGCAAGCCATCAGAGTAACGACGACCTTCCATGGTACGACCTGTAAATTGGTCGACAATCAAGATTTCTTGTTCTTCGCTGACCACATAGTCAATATCAAGAATCATGATGTAGTTGGCACGAAGGGCATTGTCGATAAAGTGAGTCAATGCTACGTTTTCAATGTCATAAAGATTTTCTAGTTTGAAGTAGCTTTCGGCCTTGTCGATACCCGAGTCAGACAAACCGATTGTCTTAGACTGAATATCAATGATATAATCATCTTTATCCAGAGACTTCACAAAGTGGTCAGCCATATGGTAGAGTTGGCTTGTTTCAACTGCATTAGCGCCTGAAACGATCAATGGTGTACGAGCTTCGTCGATCAAGATAGAGTCAACCTCATCGACCAAGGCATAGTTGAGTGGACGTTGAACCATGTTCTCTGCGCGAACAACCATGTTGTCACGAAGATAGTCGAAACCAATTTCTGAGTTCGTTGAGTAAGTAATGTCACAGAGATAAGCTTCTTTTTTCTCCATTGGAGATTTTGCAGCCAAGTTAATTCCTACTGACAAACCAAGCCATGAGTACAACTCACCCATTTCAGTCGCGTCACGTTCTGTAAGGTATTCGTTGACGGTAACTACGTGGACACCTTTTCCTGCAAGGGCATTAAGGTATACCGGCATAGTCGCTGTCAATGTTTTACCCTCACCAGTACGCATCTCAGGAACGTCACCGTGGTGAAGAACGATACCACCCATAACCTGAACCTTATATGGGAAGAGACCAAGGACACGCTTAGCACCTTCGCGAACAACTGCAAATGCTTCATACAAGAGCTGATCTAACGTTTCACCATTTTGATAACGTTGCTTAAACTCATCCGTTTTCGCTTGGAGCTGCTCATCTGTCATTGCAGCCATCTCATCTTCGTATTTCAAAACCTTGTCAGCCATCTTTTCAAGACGACGAAGTTCACCTTTATCATTTTCGATGATTGTTTTTAGTAAATTTGCCATTTTTTTCCTTACTTCGAATTTTTAATATTTTAAAACGTTCTTCTCATTGTAACATATTTGCCAAGTTTTTTCAAGAAAGAATCCGTTTTCCCTTAGGACAAAAAAAGGGATAACCAAGATGATTAGTTCCCTTAAAATTTCTCTTTCCAGCAAGGTTTTTTACTGAGATTTTCCCTCAGTCGTTGCTAGCTTTCTTCTTGTCCAATCTCAGTTTGTTCATCTTTTTTAGACAGTCAAAAACTTTCCAGTCATTTACAAGGGATAAGAAGATTAAGAGCAACCAAATGCCCCACCTTGTTAAATCTCTAGGACTTAACCAAATATAATTAAACAGTAAAACTGAAAATCCTGTAAAAGCTATACTAAACAAAGCCCACAAAGGAAGGTAAATCCAGTAAAAATAATAGAAAAAAGTGAAGTATCTACTATCTCTATCTACCTTCTCAATCCAACGCAAAAAGTAAAAGTAGGGCGCTAAAACCAACAACTTCAACAACTTCTCCATCTCACACCTCACCAAGTCTTTTCTTATTTTATTATAGCAAAAAAATCTGGAAATATCTTTCCAGATTCTGCTTTTTTATTTTCGTTTTCTTGCGATCAGATGGATCGGTGTCCCTTCAAAGACAAAGGCCTTGCGGATTTGATTTTCCAAGAAACGCAAGTAAGAGAAGTGCATCAGTTCTTCTTCGTTGACAAAGATCACAAAGGTTGGTGGTTTGGTTGCCACTTGAGTCGCATAGAAAATCTTGAGACGTTTTCCTTTGTCGGTCGGTGTTGGGTTGATGGCGATAGCATCCATAATAACATCATTCAAGACTGCTGATGGGATACGGGTATTTTGACTCTCGCTGATTTGTTTAATCATCTCTGGAAGTTTGTGGAGACGTTGCTTGGTCAAAGCTGATACAAAGATAATCGGTGCGTAAGGCAGGTATTGGAACTGCTCACGGATATCCTCTTCCCAGTTTTTCATGGTGTGGTTATCTTTTTCAAGAGTATCCCACTTGTTGACCACGATAATCATCCCTTTACCGGCTTCGTGAGCAAATCCAGCGATACGCTTGTCGTACTCACGGATGCCTTCTTCAGCGTTGAGGACCATCAAGACTACATCTGAACGGTCAATGGCACGCATGGCACGCATAACGGAGTATTTCTCTGTATTTTCATATACTTTACCAGACTTGCGCATACCAGCCGTATCAATCATGGTAAATTCTTGACCGTCAGCATCTGTAAAATGGGTATCAATGGCATCGCGAGTTGTACCAGCTACAGGACTGGCAATGACACGATCTTCTCCCAAAATGGCATTGATCAAGCTAGATTTTCCGACATTGGGACGTCCAATCAAGCTAAACTTAATGACATCTGGATTTTCTTCTTCGACTTCCTGCGGGAGTTTTTCCACGATGGCGTCTAGCACATCCCCTGTACCAATCCCGTGCACAGACGAAATTGGTAAAGGTTCGCCCAAACCTAGAGCATAGAAATCATAGATATCATTTCGCATTTCAGGATTGTCTACCTTGTTGACTGCAAGGATGACTGGTTTATGAGTTTTATAAAGTTTACGGGCTACGTACTCGTCTGCATCCGTGATTCCTTCTTTACCGGAAACTACAAAGACGATGACATCCGCTTCTTCCATGGCAATCTCTGCCTGGTGCTTGATTTGTTCCATAAATGGAGCATCAACATCGTCAATCCCTCCCGTATCAATCATACTGAAAGAACGGTTAAGCCATTCACCAGTAGCATAGATACGGTCTCGTGTTACTCCTTCGACATCTTCTACGATTGAGATGCGTTCCCCTGCAATACGGTTAAACAGGGTTGATTTCCCAACATTGGGACGTCCTACGATGGCAACAGTTGGTAAGGCCATGTTTTCTCACTTTCTACAATAAGTTCTTTTGTTCAAGATTTTCTCTGGTTGAGCTTGGTTCAGGCTGACCGAATTGCTCTGCAAGACGTTGACTCCAAGTGGTAGTCGCACGAGCTCCTGCATATTCAGTCTGCACACGATCATAGGCTTCAATAGCCTCAGTTGTTTGTTCTTGGTATTCTTCCTCAAAGACAACATTTTCGAGTGGTAATCTTGGTTTTACATCATGTTTTTGGTTCGGTACACCCAGTGCAATCCCAAAAACTGGGTAGGTGTAGTCAGGAAGGTTGAACAATTCTGCTAACTCAGCAGATTTGTAACGCACCAATCCAATAATTACCCCACCGTAACCTAGACTCTCTGCAGCCAGCAAGCTATTTTGCCCAGCAAGTGCAGCATCCACAGATGTAATCAAGAGACCTTCCACACCTTGTGGTTGGAAAGTATCTGTATGGAGACGAGCTCCTTTTTCTGCACGGTTTAGATCACCAACAAAGAGCAAGAATGCTGCTGATTGACGAATAGCTTCCTGAGGAACTAGTTCATACAGAGCATCTTTCTTCTCTTGACTTCTGACTACAATCACTGAATAAGATTGGAAATTTTTCCAAGTTGAAGCCATTTGGGCAGCCTTCAAAATCTCATTCAAGTCCTCTTGAGGAATCTCTTGCTCCTTAAATCTGCGCACTGATGAGTGGCTTTGCATTAATTTAATCGTTTCTGTCATCGACGATTTTCTCCTTCTAATCTTGTTTCCTCTGCTAAATAACGGATACGCTCCATGACACGTCTAGCTTCCCAAGTTTCATCATTTCCGTTCTTGCCTTTTGCAAAATGTTTTTCCAAATCTTCAAAATTGAAGTTGGAAGTGAAAAAGGTCGGTAAATCTTCCTGCATACGATACTGAAGAATCACTTGCAAGATTTCATCACGGACCCACGGTGTTGATTGTTCAGCACCAATATCATCCAAAATCAAAACTTCAGCTTGCTTAATCTCATCCACCAAAGTCTTAACATTTCCATCACCAATAGCATTTTTGACATCAATAACAAAGCTCGGATAGTGGAGGAGAGTTGATGAAACACCACGTTTTTCTGACAAATCATGGGCTAGGGCAGCGACCATAAAGCTCTTCCCAACCCCAAAATCTCCATAGAGATAGAGACCCTTACGGATGACCGGATATTGGTCAACAAAGGCGAATAACTTTTCGAAAACCGGTAAGCGCCCTGCATCATCTAAATCAACTTGAGCTAGGCTAGCTTTTTTAAGACTAGCTGGAAGATTGATCAGTCTGAGACGGTTCTTGATAGCTGCTTCTTTCTCAGCCGCAATCAGTTCCGGAGTTTCCTCATAGGATACATCTGCATAACCACGATTCATGACCAGAATAGGCTTATAACCACGCGCAATATAGTCTGTATCTCCGCGAAGGAACTTATCACGTTCGGTGATGTATTGGTTAAACTTAGAGATACTACGATTCAATTCCTCTTGACTGAGAGATTCCTTCTGGATAAAAGCCGCAACATCCGGATCTTTTACAATCTGCTGGACCAAGTCTTGGTATTGAAAACGGCTGGGATGACCTTTAAGCACATCTCCTACACTTTCCATCTAGTCTCCTCCTTTCCCTAATCGGGCTAACATTTCTTTTTTCTTGCGTTCTAACTCCAAACGAGTTTCTTCGCTGGTTTCATTCTTATATTCCGGATTACTCCATTTAGGAACATTGGTTTTTGCCTGGCTTGCCTGCGCCGTTTTTTGTTCCTGCCCCTTTTGATTCTTCTCTCGGATTCGCAATACAGCTTCTTCAGCAGACCTGACTTTGTTATAAGAGTAATCATTAGCCACTTTCATGGCATATTTTTCATTGAGATTGGCCGAATCAACCTTGTTGAAGGTCAAAAGTATAACCACATTGATGACTTCGTCAAGCAAGCCTAGGTCTGCCATCTGTTTCAGCAAATCACGTTCAGCTTGGATAATTCCAGCATTTCGTGTCTGTTTGATTTCTGCCAAAAAATGCAGGGCAGTTTTACTTTTAGCTTCTCGGATAATGGTTGCTTCCTTAGGGCTAAAGTCCGATGCGACGGGCTGTTGCGCTAATTTTTCACGCATGCGCTTGACAGAAATGACTTGGGAAACTGCTGTTCCTTTAGCTAACTGATAAGTTTCAAACCAGGTCCATTTTTTCTCGTCAGCGATTTTAAATAACTCTAAAACATCTGACTGTTCATCTTGGAAACGGAGACCATCTCTCGCCATGAGCTGACGAAAATGATCCAAATCAAAATCATTCGTAAACTTAGCTCTTACTGGCATCTCATCCTGACTAACCATGTCCTCTATCTCTGGAAAGACCTGACTCAAAGAAACCGTCAAAGCTTCTCCGTCTGCAGACTCTTGACGCAAATCAGAAACTGCTGGATCGCCAATTTTTTTCTCCAATAAAGTCCGATAAACTGTGTGACGCAAGAAATCTGAACTAGAAAGCGTTGGATGAATAGCAAGTTCATAGCCGTCACCCTTTTGATAGAGGGTAAGCAAGTTGAATGCTGATAAGATTTTAAAAGCTTTTAAGAGTCTGTCCATCCCAAAATTAAGATGGTTGAGAATCGCAGCAAAGAGGTGTTCCTTTTGTCCATTATCCCAAAAGGCTAGGGTATAAAGGTAAAGACTGAGCGCATCCTGACCGATAATCGGGAGGTAGCACTGCACCAAAGTTGTGGGATCTTGCGACACCCGATTATTCTTAAGAAAAGAAAAACGATCATTAGGCTTCATTTATTTTTCCTTTTTCTTCTTTGAAGATTGCGTAATTTGTTTGAGAAGATTTTCGAGCTCGCTCACGTCTTTAAAGCTACGATAGACGCTGGCGAAACGAACGTAAGTGATTTCATCTAGTTCAGCCAATTCTTCCATGACCAGAGAACCAATATCTTCACTTTGAATTTCATTATCATTACGACTGAGGAGTTTTTGTTCGATACGATTGACCACCATGCCAATCTCATCACTAGACACCGGACGTTTTTGAGCCGAACGAATAATCCCGTTAAAGATTTTATCTCTGGAGAACTGCTCCCGTGTGCCATCCTTCTTGACCACAACCAGCGTTCTCTCTTCTACACGTTCATAGGTCGTAAAACGATGCTGACATTCTTCACACTCACGTCTTCTTCTAATCGTATTTCCTTCTTCAGCCTGACGGCTATCGATAACACTTGATTTAGTAGCGCCACATTTTGGACAACGCATGCCTTCCCCTCCTTGTCGTTTTCTTTTCATTATACCATTTTTTTGAGCAATTCCCAAAATAATTCTCCTTTTGGCTTGACAAGTTTCTTGTTTAGTTGTATTATTTAATTAACACAATAGATATTGTAGAAAGGAGACCGTGATGTCCTGGATATTTGATAACAATAAACCTATTTATTTGCAGATAATGGATAAGATTAAACTGCAAATTATTTCCCATAAACTCGAACCCAACCAACAGCTACCAACTGTCAGAGAGTTGGCTAGTGAGGCTGGTGTCAATCCTAATACCATCCAACGTGCCCTATCAGACCTAGAAAGAGAAGGCTTCGTATACACCAAGCGTACTGCAGGACGTTTTGTCACAGAGGACTTGGACTTAATCCTCCAATCCCGGAAACAACTATCAGAAGAACAACTGCAGCAGTTTGTAACAGGCATGGTAGAATTTGGCTATGAAAAAGAAGAACTACCAACTGTTTTGAGAGATTATATCGAAGGAGTTTAGACTATGACCTTGTTAACGTTTGAAAATGTTTCAAAATACTATGGAGCAAGCCCTGCTCTTCAAAATGTTTCCCTTGAAATTCCAGCAGGAAAGATTGTGGGTCTCCTTGGCCCAAACGGTTCCGGAAAGACAACCCTGATTAAACTAATCAACGGCTTGTTACAACCTGATGGAGGGCGTATTCTGATCAACGACATGGAACCAAGCCCAGCAACTAAGGCAATTGTTTCTTATCTGCCTGATACAACCTATCTCAACGAGCAAATGAAAGTCAAGGAAGCTCTTACCTTTTTCAAGACCTTCTATAAAGATTTCAATCTAGAACGCGCTCAAGGTCTTCTTCGCGACCTTGGCATCGATGAGAATAGCCGTTTCAAGAAACTCTCAAAAGGGAACAAAGAAAAAGTTCAGTTGATCCTTGTCATGAGTCGTGACGCTCGTTTGTATGTTCTTGACGAACCAATCGGTGGTGTCGACCCCGCAGCTCGCGACTATATCTTGAATACCATCATTAACAACTACTCTCCAACTTCGACTGTCTTGATTTCAACTCACTTGATTTCCGACATCGAACCAATCTTGGATGAGATTATTTTCCTCAAGGACGGAAAAGTCGTCCGTCAAGGAAATGTGGATGATATTCGTTACGAGTCAGGTGAATCAATTGACCAGCTCTTCCGTCACGAATTCAAAGCCTAGATAAAGGAGATTATTATGTTTTGGAATTTAGTTCGTTATGAATTTAAAAATGTCAACAAATGGTTTTTAGCCCTCTATGCAGCTGTACTATCCTTATCTGTCATCATCGGTATTCAGGGCAGTAGCCTCTCAAGCACCTATTATCAAGATAAGGGCGTTGTCATGTTAGTATTTCTATCTCTGGTTTTTGGGGGATTGGTTATTACTTTGAGTATCTCAACCTTGATTTTGATTATTCAACGATTTAAGGGAAGTGTTTACGATCGTCGTGGCTATCTAACTCTCACCCTTCCAGTATCTGAACACCAGATTCTCTCCGCTAAACTTCTTGGAGCCTTTGTTTGGTCTTTGGCAAGTACAGTGGTCTTCCTTTTTAGCCTTTATATTATCATTTCCATGATTCAACCAGACGCCTTCCTATCTAGTTTTGCCGAGTATATGCTAAAAAATTATACAGATAATTTCTGGTTAGCCTTGATTTCCTATATTTTTAACACTCTTGCAGGTATTCTTTGTATCTACTTGTCTATCTCTATCGGTCAACTCTTTAATGAATACCGTACAGCTCTTGCGGTCGTCGCCTACATCGCCATCCAAGTTGTTCTTGGATTTATCACCCTCAATCTTCGCATCGATTTCGACTACAATTGGGTTTTATCCTTTGAAATTTTCAAAGATTTAATCCTTAGCGTCGGCTTCTATCTCGGAACCTACTACATCTTGAAGAACAAAGTTAATCTACAATAATAAATGAAACCCCTAGCAACTAAAGCTAGGGGGGCTTTTTTTACCCAAATAAATGAAACATTCTTAGTTTTTAACTCAAAATCAAATTGGCTACAATAGGACTGACAAATACGTAAAGTAAACCTGTTACACCGATTGCTAAGCCAGCCATGGCGCCAGCTACTGATCCGTAGTGAAATGCTGTCCCAGTACCGACTGCGTGGCCAGTTCCTCCAAGAGCAAGACCTGCGGCTACTGGGTCGTCAATTTTTAGCCATTTCAAGAGTGTTGGCCCGATAACGCTAGTCAAAATGCCAGTTGCTACCACAACTACCAAGGTGATCGTCGCTATCCCTTGTAGCTTATCCGTAATTCCAACTGCCATAGCCGTCGTTACAGACTTTGGGAAAAGCGAAATCGCCAAGAAGAAATCCATACCGAAGAATTTTGCAACGAAAGCTGTAAAAACTGTATTCACAACAACCGCTAAGAAACTACTGAGTAAAATACTTCTAACATGGTGCTTCATGAGGTGAAAGCTCTTATAAAGAGGAATCCCTAGGGCTACTGTTGAGGGAACAATCAAGTTATTAAGATAAATCCCACCTTGATAATAAGCAGCATAAGAAATACCCGTCAGTTTTAGAAAAGCAATGATAAATAAAGTCGCTAAGAGTAAGGGAGTTGTTAGAGGGTGAGGATACCTTCTAAAGATAATCATGCCTCCAAGGTAAGCCAAAATGGACAAGGCTATCCCAAATAGTGGATTGGATACAAATTCGCTCATTTGACACCTCTTTCTTCGTAATCTCCTTCATAACGCTTTTTGATAAACTGAACGACCAGCGCAATCAAGATAATATTGATAACTGCTGCAAAAAAGACAATCAAGACAATGGGCAATAAATAGGGAGCAATCACATCAAATTTCTCCATAATCCCAACTGCAGGAGGTAGAAAGAGGATAGTCATATTAGCTAGGAGAAAATTCCCAACCATGTTGACATGACGTACCCGCAACCACTTAAACTGCAAGGCTAAAAAAAGGATAATCAAGCCAATAATACTACCCGGAATCGGCAAATGGAAAAAAACGGAAATTCCCTCACCGATTAAAGAAATCACAAATAAAATCATTAACTGAACATATAACTTCATCGTATTCTCCAAAAATAGACTTTCTGCATACCAGTTTACTCCTTTTTCTGAAAATTTCAAGGAAATACACAAGAAACATCCTTCTTGCTATCTATTCCAAAAAGTTGTATACTAATTGCGTGCGCAAGCATCTCAGATAGGCAATCTGTTTATAACTACCA
Organism: Streptococcus sp. Z554; assembly: GCF_053010305.1. Lineage (NCBI taxonomy): Bacteria > Bacillati > Bacillota > Bacilli > Lactobacillales > Streptococcaceae > Streptococcus > Streptococcus sp. Z554. The sequence continues at coordinate 57,052 of NZ_JBRKNV010000006.1, read as the reverse complement.
TATAGAAAGGAGATTGATATGACTTACTTAGAAAAATGGTTTGACTTCAACCGCCGACAAGTAGAGCTAGAAGCTCTTTTAGAGCAAACGATTGCTGAACAGAGTGACCAAAGCCTAACGCTCAAAGAATTCTATCTCTTGCACTTTTTAAATCAGGCTCAAGAAAAATCTTTGAGACAGATTGACCTGCCTGACAAACTCCATCTGAGTCCAAGTGCTGTATCACGAATGGTGGCACGCTTAGAAGCCAAAAACTGCGGTTTACTTAGTCGGAGATGTTGTGACCAGGATAAGCGAGCTAGTTTTATCTGCCTCACTAAGGAGGGTCAGACAACTCTTGCCTATCTACAAAAAGCTGTAGAAGAAAGCCTTGAAACAAAAGCAAGTTGGCTTTCCTAAAATTTTTACAAAAAACTTGCGTGCGCAAGCAATTTTCTTGACATTCCTTTTTCCAAGGAGTAAAATGAAGATATGATTTAGCAAAGGAGAATCCTATGATTGAAATCACTTATCTTGATGCCAGCAAGCAAGAGAGAACCATGACCTTCGAGTCATACGAAGAATTTGAACGTTCTCAACATGCCTGCCTGATTGGTGTCGCAGACTACTACCCTGTCCAAAAAGTAACCTACAAGGGGCATGATTTGGACTACCATGGGACTTATGGAGATGTTTTCTTCTATCTCATGAAACAAGATTTAAGCCAATATAATTAAAAAGGAGAAATACTATGGCAAAAGCAATTACAGATGCAACATTCGAACAAGAAACTAAAGACGGATTGGTCTTGGTAGACTTCTGGGCAACTTGGTGTGGTCCATGTCGTATGCAAGGTCCAATCTTGGACAAATTGTCTGAAGAACTTTCAGAAGATGTCTTGAAGATCGTTAAAATGGACGTTGACGAAAATCCGAATACAGCTCGTGCATTTGGTATCATGTCTATCCCTACTCTTCTCTTCAAGAAAGATGGACAAGTTGTTAAACAAGTGGCTGGTGTCCACACAGCTGAACAAATCAAGGCCATCGTTGCTGAATTAAGCTAATCAAAGGAGAGACCAAGTGCATTCATTTGGTCTCTTTTTTCTTGCCCTTTGCCATTTTTCAAAAAATATGCTAGACTGTAACTAGAATATTACGATGTTTGGGACATGCCATCGCTAAAAAAAACCTCTACTTGGTATTTTTTAGCTCCCTCTGGGGAGCTTTTTGCGTGCTCTGAACATTTCCCATTTTGGAAGGAGTACTATGAAACGTCAATCAGCCTTGGTCGTCTTTAGTGGCGGTCAAGATTCAACAACCTGCCTTTTCTGGGCCAAGCAACACTATGAAAGGGTCGAAGCCGTTACCTTTGCCTACGGTCAACGCCACCATTTAGAAATTCAAGTGGCCAAAGAAATCGCTGAGGAACAAGGAATTCGTCATCATATCCTAGATATGTCTCTGCTAGGACAAATTACTGAAAATGCCTTGACTTCAGATTTAGAAATTGAGCAAAAAGAAGGAGAGGTTCCTAATACCTTCGTTGACGGTCGCAATCATCTCTTTCTGTCCTTTGCGGCAGTCCTTGCCAAGCAGCGTGGAATTACGGATATCGTGACAGGAGTGTGCGAAACAGACTTCTCAGGTTATCCTGACTGTCGGGATGTCTTTGTCAAATCACTCAATGTCACGCTCAACCTTGCTATGGATTACGACTTTGTGATCCAAACGCCTCTCATGTGGCTAGACAAGGCTGAAACTTGGGAATTAGCTGACCAACTCGGTGCCTTTGACTACGTTCGTGAGAAGACCTTGACCTGCTACAATGGGATTATCGGTACTGGTTGTGGAGATTGTCCTGCCTGCCATCTACGCCAACATGGTTTAGAGGTTTATCTCTCTCAGAAAGGAGAGGCCTGATGTTTTTTGCCCCCAAAGAAATCAAACAAGAAACTGGGGAATCTCTTGTCTACAATCCTCACAGAACCTTAGTCTCAAAAGAATTTACCTTCGATGCTGCCCACCACCTCTTTCACTATGAAGGAAAATGCAAATCCCTACACGGTCACACCTATCATCTGCAAATCGCTATCAGTGGATTTTTAGATGATAGAGGTATGACCTACGATTTCGGAGACATCAAAGCTATCTACAAGGACTACTTAGAGCCCCACTTGGATCATCGCTATCTCAATGAAACCCTGCCCTACATGAATACGACTGCTGAAAATATGGTTTACTGGATTTTCCAAACCATGAGCCAAGAGTTGCCAGACGAACGCGGTCTCCGTTTGGAATATGTTCGCCTCTATGAAACTCCGACTGCCTTTGCAGAGTTTAGACGGGAGTGGTTAGATGACTAGGGAACGTGTCCTCAAACTACCAGTTTTGGAAATTTTTGGCCCAACCTTTCAAGGCGAAGGTCGTGCTATTGGCCAGAAAACCATGTTTGTCCGCACTGCTGGTTGTGACTACCACTGCGATTGGTGCGATTCTGCCTTTACTTGGGATGGTTCTGAGAAGCCTACTCGCATGACAGCTGATGAAGTGATCGCTGAGTTAGACAAACTAGGAAGCTACGACTATGTCACCCTATCTGGGGGAAATCCTGCTATCCTAGCAGCCAATATGGCTCAACTTGTCACCAAGCTCAAGGAACGTGGTATCACTCTTGCTGTTGAGACCCAAGGCTCCCGCTGGCAAAATTGGTTAAAAGATATCGACCAAGTCACTCTGAGTCCTAAGCCTCCTTCCTCCAAGATGGAAGTCAACTTTGAGACCTTGGACTTTATCGTTTCCCAACTAGACCCAGACAAAGTCACCTTTAAAATCCCTGTCTTTGATGATGCAGATCTAGCCTTTGCCAAAGGTATTCAAGAACGCTACCAACCAGATGTCCTCTTCTTATCGGCGGGAAATCCTGAGCCCAAGGCTACAGGCAATATTGTCCAAGACCAACTGGATCGCCTCAAAGAACTCTGGGAACGTGTCGCTACCGACGATAGCTGGGGCAATGTCCGCGTCCTTCCTCAACTCCATACCCTCCTCTACGACAACCAACGTGGTGTTTAAGATTAGAAAGAAAAAATCATGTCACAACAAGAAGAAATGAAAAACCTCAGCCTCCTCGGCAACAAAGAAACCAACTACATTTTCGAATATCAACCCGAAGTCCTCGAATCCTTTGACAATCGTCATGTAGAAAATGACTATTTCATCAAATTTAACTGCCCTGAATTTACCTCACTTTGCCCTATTACCGCTCAACCAGACTTCGCAACCATTTATATTTCCTACATTCCTGACAAGCTCTGTGTCGAGTCAAAATCCCTCAAACTCTACCTCTTTAGCTACCGAAACCATGGAGATTTTCATGAAAACTGTATCAACACTATCGGGAAAGACTTGGTCAACTTGCTAGACCCTCGCTATTTAGAAGTCTGGGGAAAATTTACACCTCGCGGTGGCATTTCAATCGATCCCTACTACAACTACGGTAGACCTGGAACCAAGTATGAAGGATTGGCAGAACAACGCCTCTTCCAACACGACCTTTATCCAGAGAAAATTGACAACCGTTAAACTCATACTCAATGAAAATCAAAGAACAAATTAGGAAGCTAACCGAAGGTTGCTCAAAACACTGTTTTAAGGTTGTGGATAGAACTGACGAAGTCAGCTCAAAATACTGTTTTGAGGTTGTAGATGGAAGCTGACGTGGTTTGAAGAGATTTTCGAAGAGTATAATACGAAAAAGCCCTGTTCCTCAAGCTGAGGAGCAAGGCTTTTTAAGCTTCAATTATTCTTCAGTTCCAAGGAAGTTTTTAGCAACAAGGGCTGCAAGAACTCCACCAACGATTGGTGCAAGGATGAAAATCCAAACTTGTTGAAGCGCTGCGCCACCTACCAATACAGCAGGAGCCAAGCTACGAGCTGGGTTTACTGAAAGTCCAGTGATGTTTAAGCCAGCTAGAATCAAAGCTGTCAATGACAAACCAATCACCAAACCAGCGATTGCGCCATTCCCTTTGCTTGCTGAAGTTACAGTCATGATAACCAAAACAAACAAGAAAGTAGCGATTGTTTCAAACAAGAAACCACCAAAGACAGTTACACCGTTTGCCAAGGCATTTTCACCAAGACTTGCAGTTGACATTCCTGAATTTGCCAAGAGGAAGAACACAGATCCTGATGCAAGGAAAGCACCGACTACTTGACCAAGGATGTAGTTTACAAGTTCTGAAGATGACAAACGTTTGTTAACAAACATAGCGATAGAAACAGCTGGGTTCAAGTGAGCACCTGAAACAGTTCCGATTGAGAAAGCTGCAACTACGATTGCCAAACCAAAGGCAAGAGCAATTCCAAGGTGTCCAAGACCTTCAACACCATTTCCAAAAACAACAGCTCCTGTTCCGATGAACACAAGCATAAAAGTACCGATTAATTCAGCAACAAATTTTTTCATATTAAGTCTCCTTTTTTCAAACTATGTATTAGTCTATCAGAAGAAGGAAAGGGTTTCAAGAAAAGTGCTTGGAAAATAATGGTTTGCCTTACTATCTTTTAATTGAGGAATTAAACAGAAAAATACATTTCCTCTATAGAGCTTATCAGTCGCTTATCTCACTAGCATTTAGCAACTTGATATAATCCAGACCCCATTTCTCGACAGCATCTAAAACAACTTTGAATTCCTGCCCCATTTCAGTTAAGCTGTACTCAACTCGTGGTGGAACTTCGGCATAGACCTTTCGTTGAACAATCTTATCCTTTTCTAATTGACGGAGATGACGTGTCAAAATAGTTTGAGTAATCCCAGGCAATAATCTCTGCAATTCTTTAAATCGTTTGGTACCCGTACTCAACTGATAAATGATTACCAGTGCCCATTTCCCCGTTAAAACCCTCTGCGTTGTCGCAAATGGACAAATACCATACTCACTCACTTTATTTGTCATAAAATATCTTCTTTCTATTTTTTTAAAAAAATTTATCTTTTAGTATCAATAAAAGTACTACTTTTGATACTAGCTATCAAAAAAGTGTCTACTTGTTTTTTTGTTTGTAACTGTTACAATTATATCATAAAAAAGAAATGGAGAATATATATGTCAACAAACTTAGAAATTTTCAATACTTATAACCAATCTTTAATTGCTGGTGACTTTCCTGGTGTCTTTGAAACGATGGCAGACGATATTATCTGGCACCAACCTGGTACTCATAGTATATCTGGTACAGTTGTTGGTAAGGACCAACTAGGATCTCACCTAGCTACTTTTGCTGAGAAAACTAATGGAACCTTTAAGGTGATAACAAATTGGGTTTCTGATAATAAGGATTTTGTCGCAGCTAATGTTACTTTTCTTGGAACACGTGCTGATGGTACTGAACTCAATATGAACGGGATTGACCTCTTCCGTATTGAAGACGGGAAAATCAAAGAAGTTTGGCTCTTCTCTTCAGATCAAGCTGAAGAAGATAGCTTTTGGGGATAAGCAAAACAGATTGGAAAAATCCAATCTGTTTTTACTTATACTCATAACTCAGCACTGTAGGAGATAATCTGATCAACCATATCAGACAAGAACTGAATGGTATCGCGGAGAGATTTATCAGTTGAGATATCTGCTCCGATAATCATAGCAGACTCAAGTGGTGTCTTGCTACCACCTGATTTGAGGAGGTTGAGCCAGTCTTCAGCTCCAGTCTCAGATAGTTTTTTCACTCTTAGAGGGTTTATTTTCCCAAAAACCAGTCTTTGTTTGACACAAATTTCACAAAGGTGTATACTAAAAAGCGATAGGACTTCTTTTAGAAACCTATCACGACTCACTTATAACCCTTTGCTGTTCTTTTATGAACGTTTAAATGGTATCACGGATACCAAAGGAGGAATCATATGTCTAAAGTAGCTATTGTTACAGGTGCAGGTCAAGGAATCGGTTTTGCAATCGCAAAACGCTTGGTCCAAGATGGTTTTAAGGTTGGAGTATTAGACTACAATGCTGAAACAGCTGAAAAAGCAGTTGCTGAGTTGTCAGCAGAGAATGCTTTAGCTGTTGTAGCAGATGTGTCTAAACAAGCGGAGGTTGCTGCAGCTTTCCAAAAAGTTGTAGACCATTTCGGAGACTTGAACGTTGTGGTAAACAACGCTGGTGTCGCTCCGACTACACCTCTAGATACGATTACAGAAGAACAGTTCAATCGTACCTTTGCTATTAACGTTGGTGGGGTAATCTGGGGAGCACAAGCTGCTCAAGCTCAGTTCAAAGCACTTGGTCATGGTGGTAAAATCATCAACGCTACTTCTCAAGCAGGTGTTGTCGGAAATCCAAACTTGACTGTTTATGGTGGTACAAAATTCGCTGTTCGTGGTATTACTCAAACATTGGCACGTGACTTAGCTGATTCAGGTATCACTGTTAATGCGTATGCTCCAGGTATCGTTAAAACACCAATGATGTATGATATCGCTCACGAAGTTGGGAAAAATGCAGGAAAAGACGACGAATGGGGTATGCAAACATTCGCAAAAGATATTACATTGAAACGCCTATCTGAGCCAGAAGATGTCGCTGCAGCGGTTAGCTTCCTTGCTGGACCAGATTCAAACTACATTACAGGTCAAACCATTATCGTCGATGGTGGTATGCAATTCCATTAAAATTAAAAAAAAGAGGTTGGATTAAATCCAACCTCATTTTTTATTTGGTGATTCTACATTGGAATCCTTTTTTATTCCCTTAACTCTGCACTATAAGCAATAATCTGATTGACCGTATCAGAATAGAAGAGTGAAGAAGTATTCATTTTCACTCTAATTCTACCAATACACTAATGGCTGATAGGGCGTAAAGTGGTGCTGTTTCTGCTCTTAGAATGCGAGGACCAAGCCCTGCCAATACTGCTCCCTTGGCTGTAAAACTTTCAATTTCTGCAGGGGATAAACCACCTTCTGGACCAAAGATAAAGAGCAACTTAGCTCCTTTTTCAAGACCAGTGACTGCTTGTATCAAAGCAGCACTTTCTCCTTCTTTAGCTGACTCTTCATAAGCCACCACGATGCGGTCAAACTGGTCTAACTGAGCTAGAAAGTCTACCTTTTTTTCAAAAAGGGTAATGCTTGGGACAAGATTCCGCTTGCTTTGCTCGGCTGCTCCAAGGGCGATTTTTTCTAGTTTTTCGATTTTCTTGCCCAATTTTTTGCCGTCCCACTTAGCGACTGACCAGTCGGCAGGGAAGGCCCAGATTTGACTAGCACCTAGTTCCGTCACCTTTTGAGTGATGAACTCGAGCTTATCTCCCTTGGGAAAGCCAGAGGCAATGGTCACTTGGACTGGTAGTTCTACATTGTCAGCTAATTCTTCAACCAACTCAAACTGACGTGCTTCCACATTTACCACGCGCGCCAAACGCTTGATCCCATCATCAAAAACTAAAGTAACCTCATCATTTTCCTTCAGGCGCATGACCTGAAACATGTGCTTGCTGGTTTCCTTGTCCTCGATAGTGACAGGTGAGATTGCACTCCCCTTGACAAAATACTGCTGCATGCTAGCCTCCAATCACACCAGAAATATCCTTGGTCTTCTTGAAGACACAGGCATTCCACTCCCCTTGGATCATGTGGGTTTCGAGGAAAAATCCAGCCGCTTCTGCTGACTCACGCACCATGTCCCACTTGTCCTTAATAATGCCACTCATGATAAGATAGCCTTCGTCCTTGACCAAACGATAAGCATCATCCGTTAGATGAATGAGAATACCCGCCAAGATGTTGGCCACGATGACGTCTGCCTCAATCTCCACTCCCTTGAGCAAATCGCCTGGCGCCACATGGATATTTTCCATGCCCGGATTGAGCTCAATATTTTCCTGAGCGACACGAACCGCCACATCATCCAGATCATAGGCAAAGATTTCCTTGGCACCCAGAAGAGAGCTGGCAATGGAAAGAACCCCTGAACCTGTCCCCACATCTAGTACTGTTTCGCCACCACGAAGGACCTGCTCCAAGGCAAAAAGACTCATCTTAGTCGTCGGGTGTGTTCCAGTCCCAAAGGCCATACCAGGATCCAGCTTGATAATCTTTTCTCCCGCAGTAGCCTCATAGTCCGTCCATGACGGCACAATAGTCAAGTCACGAGTGATGCGGGCTGGTTCATAGTATTTCTTCCAGTTATCCGCCCAGTCTTCCTCAGCCAAGGCAGTCGTGCCAATCTTAACCTCGCCCAAATCCATAAAATCTGTCAATTCTGCCAAGCGAGCCTGCAAATCAGTCTCCACTGCCACTACATCAACCGTTTCAGGGTAGTAGGCGGTCACTACGATTTCTTCCTGTTGCTCGACCTCAGGGAAAATCTCACCGAAGCGGTCCACATTTCCCACATAGTCCATACTGTCTTCGATTACTACCCCTTGGGCACCTAACTCAATCAGGAGATTAGAGACCAGCTCCTCTCCCTCACGCTTGACTGTAACTTTTAACTCTTGCCATGTTTCCATCTGATTCTCCTTAACCCTCCATTTCTTCTAATTCTTTTAAAGTCTTGCCGTCCTTATTTTTCCAATCAGTTCGTCCATTCGTATTCATTCCTAGCACAAAAGCAGCTGCATAAGATGGACTGGAGAACAGTTGTTTTTCTTGTAAAACACCATCTTTAATCACATTTGACTTGATTAATTCCTCACGCAATTCTTTTAGACTTGCTGGTATTGCGGATGAATCAACTTCATCAACTTGACTGCCTTCTAAAACAACAAAACCCTCCGAAGTCTGTTCACAGATAGCTTCAATCATTCGATTTGATTTCTTTGTTTTTCGCTTTAGATAGAGATAAGTTAAATTATCATCAGAAACATTCTGATTTGTTTTCTTGGTCATAGGAACAAACACTCGGTACCCTAAGGTCCCTACAATCATCAAAGTGTTTTCCACAACCTCATCTAACTCTGACTGCTTTTCTTCTGTTACATTCCCAGAATTGGGCTCATTCCCATTTTTTACAATGAAGCGCCCCGTGTCCTTTGCCAGCTGTGTAAATTTATTTTCCAAGTAACTAATTTCCGTGGGGCCAAAGGAGTTATTCTGCGTCGTCAAAATAATGACATCATTAAAATAATCTGCATGGTTGTCACGAGTATGTTCCTGAACACGTAAAAGGACACCTTCACCATTTTTGCGATTCGTCGCCTGCCCGATGTAGGTAACATCCTTTTGCTTATCCTCATTACGACCAAATAGGAAATAAATGCCACTTTGCTTCATTTCATCACGTGATTTTAAATCAGCCAATTGAATTCGAGGAATTTTATAAATCACCCCTGTCCAATTGGACAAGGTACATTTAATTATCCCAGTAACTTCTCCATCCATGAGAAACATATTGATATTCTTACTACGATTTGGCATCTACCTTACTTCCTCCAAATAATCCCTCAATCTCCCCTGCAACTGCGGAACTACTTGACTGGATGTCAAAAATTCCTCAATGTTCATCAGTTTATAGGCTTGCCCTTCATCTCCAAATATGATATTGCCAAACTGTTCTTGGCTTAGCTGACCAACCATAAATACTGACTGTCTACCTTCATAGAGCATGCTAGGATAGACCTTGCTCCAAAGCAGACAATCTTCAGTCAAATGAATCCCCAATTCCTCAAAAACTTCACGCGCCGCACATTCAAAAGGGCTTTCGTCCCCTTCACGACCACCACCTGGTAGCTCCCACATATTGGGCCAGGGAATGGTTAGTTTGTCATCACGTAAGATAGTCAGGATTTTATCCCCACAAATCAAGGCAATCTTACAACCTTGGAAATCAGTAACTTCTATTTCCATGCTGGACTCCTAATATCTCGGATAAGGGTAAAATTCTCCTTCTTCCAAACCGACTTTCCCTTCTTCAAAGACTTCTTGGTTCCATTCCATGACGAATTCTTCTGCTTCTGGGTCTTCCAAAAAGTCCATGAGGGCATCTAGTCCAACTTCTGCAGTATCTTTAAGGAATAGCGCAAAATAAGCTAAAAATTCACGAGAAAAACCTTTCTTCGGCAGGTAAGGGATGACTGTGAGATAGTCTTCTGCATTAACTGTTGACTTGGCAGGGTTGTAAAAAAGCACCGCTTCTTCAAATAGGATATCGTCTGACGACACTTCTCCTTCCTCATCCACCATCTCCACCCCTGCAGCATTTTGCGCCTCTAGCAGAAAACTCACTTCAACTGCATGATTGCGCTTGTCCCAACTAATCTCATAGTCAAAAGGAAAGTTCTTATCCAACTCTTCCTGTAAAACATCTAAAAATCCGTATGTTGCCATGTTGTCCTCTTTCTATACGACTCTTAAATCGCCCCGAATACTCGGAAATATGCTAAAATAGATACTACCATATTACCACATTCGTATCAGAAAATCCATGTTAGAAAGGACTGCTATGCCAGACAATCTCGCGCTTCGTATGCGCCCCAAAAAAACTTGATATCATTTGCTTTCTTTAAAAATCTTTAAGGCATAAGGTCAACTTAGTTTTCTTGAAAATTCATAAAATATCAACAAAAAAACTCAAAGGGACTAGCAAATCATTTCTTTCAGAAAACGAGATACCAGCACTGCAAATCAACTTTTTAGCATCTACTACCCTTTTATTCATTAGCAATTTACCTCAATTTGTAGTATCATATTGAAAAGGAAATCAATTATGAATCTAGAACAATATTTAGGAAAAGATATTAGAGTTATTTTTGTTGACGGTCAAGTTTTAGAGGGACATTGTAATAGTTTTACAGGGAAACTTGATACTGAAAATGAACTCTATGATGAAATTACAATAAGTACAGATAAGCATCCATATATTGGATTTAATGAATCTGAAATCGCTGCAATAGAGTTAACTAAAGCCATTACAACACAATGATAGGAGTTTCGTAGCATGAATAGGACTGGGAAAGACAATTTAATAATTATTGACGGGTGCGAATACGTCCATTGTCCTGTTTGTGGAACTGTTACAGCAGTATATGATATCTGTGATGTTTGTAAATGGCAAAACACTGGAGAAACTAATATTGATGGCGGTCCCAACAAAATGACACTTGCAGAGGCTAAGGAAGCATACACAAAAGGAATACCCATACTCTAAAAGGAAAAATTAATAGAATTTGAAAATAAAATTTTAACAATTGAAGTAATTAACAAACATACAAAGAGGCTGAGCAAAAAAGTCTCTGAAATCAGAAAGACGCATAGTATCAGGTATTGAAAAACTTGATACTATGCGTCTTTGTTATGTAATGGTTTACCTTATTTTCTACTAAAATTGAGTTTTTGACCAGCCTCTTAGAATAAATAGCCACTATTTCACTTTTCAACCATGTTTATAATTTCTTTCAAACTCGGTTTAGTCTTCCTAATTCTATCCCAAGACCTCATTTTTAAAAAAGTTGGTAAATAAATACCGTTTATTTTTGGTATTTCTTTAGATAATTTATATTTTTTTCTAATTTCATCTTTATGATCCATTATGTACTGATTACGAGGCAGACAATAAAAGATCCCCTCACCAAAATAACTCAAATCTTCATCAGATATTTCAATAAGCTCTTCAGGCTTTACAAAAATCGCTCTATTAACTCTATCTTTTCCACTAGAAAAAACCTTATCAATAAAATCTTTATCAAATCCCATTTGAAACTAACTCTCTAAAATTAAATACCTCATTTAGTAATGATATCCCGCTTCTTTTTTCATTTGGTCAAAGCCCCTCTTAACTTTAGAATCCACCATGTATTCTTCAGCCAAAGGTCCATACCCTACATTTTCTGGATGTTCCAGTATTTCTTTTACAGACTCTATATCATTCTTACTGGGAGAATTTGGGAATTCCATCCATTTATAAAAAGAATCTAGTAAGATTTCAACAACAAAAACTCTTTTTTTCAAATCAACTAAAGCACAACGACCGTCTACTAATGTTACTAGTACACTATTTTTTGAATCATCCAATCCAACAATGCTCTTTAATTCAAACAAGTCAGTCATCCCCCTTGTAAATATAATCAGGAAAATCCTTCATTTTAACCAAAACCATGCGAGAATTTTTCCGGTAAGTCTTTCCCTAGCTTTATACTTTTAGTTAAGGTATCCTTTACAAACAAAGTGAATTGTCCCAAATCGTCTCCATGATAACTGTATTTTAAAGTAACCTTATCTACCGTTGCAATACCTTTACAAGTCCCACTTACAACAGAATATTGCCTCTTAGAAATACTATCCTCTAATCTACGTAGAGTAATCATCTGTTTATCAATCTTTGCCATTTTACTCTATCTTTAACCGTTATTTTTAGACTATAAAATTTGTAGGTAAAATCCAGTTTAGATTTGATATCACTTACCAAAACACTTGTCAATCCAATTTCCTACTTATGACTTAAACTTCATTGGAATCAAATACCGTACTCATATTATCTAGTTTATGATTCATCATTTCTTTAAATCAAATAAATAAATGAAATCTCAAGACTTATATGCTAAAATAGGTACTACCATCTTACCACATTCGTATCAGAAAATCCATGTTAGAAAGGACTGCTATGACAGACAATCTCGCGCTTCGTATGCGCCCCAAAACCATTGACCAGGTTATCGGTCAAGAGCATCTGGTTGGACCCGGAAAAATCATCCGCCGCATGGTGGAGGCTAACCGCCTGTCCTCCATGATCCTCTACGGACCTCCGGGTATCGGAAAAACCAGTATCGCTTCAGCCATCGCTGGAACGACCAAGTATGCTTTTCGGACCTTCAATGCGACAGTTGATAGTAAAAAACGTCTCCAAGAAATCGCTGAGGAAGCTAAATTCTCAGGTGGCCTTGTACTGCTACTAGACGAGATTCATCGTCTTGATAAGACTAAACAAGACTTCCTCTTGCCTCTCTTGGAAAGTGGACTGATTATCATGATAGGAGCGACAACTGAAAATCCTTTCTTTTCTGTCACTCCAGCCATCCGCAGTCGTGTTCAGATTTTTGAATTAGAACCCTTATCCAATCAAGACGTCAAAAAGGCCATTCAAATAGCCCTGACAGATCCTGAACGAGGTTTTGATTTCCCAGTTAAGTTAGATGATGATGCCCTTGATTTTATAGCAACATCGACCAACGGAGATCTCCGTTCTGCCTTTAACTCGCTGGACTTGGCAGTTCTCTCCACTCCAGCTACTGACAAAGGTATCCACCATATTACACTGGATATCATGGAAAATAGTCTTCAGAGAAGCTACATCACTATGGACAAGGATGGAGACGGACACTATGATGTCCTTTCTGCCCTTCAAAAGTCTATTCGCGGTTCAGATGTGGACGCTAGTCTCCACTATGCTGCTCGCTTGATAGAGGCTGGTGACCTTCCTAGCCTAGCTCGTCGTTTGACTGTGATTGCTTATGAAGATATTGGCTTAGCCAATCCTGAAGCCCAGATTCATACCGTAACTGCCTTAGATGCTGCGCAAAGGATCGGATTCCCCGAAGCCCGCATCCTCATTGCCAATGTCGTCATTGATCTGGCACTTTCACCCAAGTCCAACTCAGCCTATGTGGCTATGGATAAGGCCCTAGCTGACCTTAAAACATCCGGTCACCTACCAATCCCACGTCACCTGCGAGATGGTCACTATAGCGGTAGCAAGGAACTAGGGAACGCCCAAAATTATCTCTATCCACATAATTATCCTGGCCACTGGGTCAAGCAAGAGTACTTGCCAGAAAAAATCCGTGACCATCACTACTTTTCTCCAGAAGATAGTGGAAAATACGAACGGGCCCTGGCTCAACGCAAGGAAACCATTGATAAATTACGAAACTCGTGAAATCCTTTTCAAAATTTTTAATTTTCCCTTGATTTTTTTTGAAAAAGTGGTATCATATAATCATAGAAACGCTGTGGTGTACGACTTCACATTTAAGTGTTGACCGACTATTTTTTGTATTATTAGGGAAACAAAAGTCTTCTAACAGCATGTAGGCCGTCTCACACGGAAACAGCTTCAGTTAGAGCGAGTTGCCCACCTGCTTAATTGCGCGGGTTCAATACAAACCGTGAAGTTTCGGCACCAATACAGCTTTTTATTTGCCTCCTTAGCTCAGTTGGTAGAGCAGTAGACTCTTAATCTATGGGTCACAGGTTCGAGCCCTGTAGGGGGCATCTAAATCAACAGGAAAAAGCCTTGATTTATAAGGCTTTTTTGCTTGTCTATAACTGATTTGCCCCATCATTTGCCCCACATTTTTTTATGAGCAATCTTTCCAAACATCTCTGATTACGAAAAACAAAAAAGCTATCCTACCTTTGCAAATTTGGATAAGATAGCAGAATATTTTAATGCAACTCCAACCCAACTCTTTGGAACTAGTAAAGAGATTGAGTTAGAAAAGAGTGTTCTTGAATCTAATGAATACTCTGATAAAGTAAGTGAGATTTTAAAAGCTGTCAAATACATCGAAGATTTTCTAGAAACTGATGGACAGTACTTAGAGGATTTACTTTACCTAACAAGAGGCAACCAACTATACACAGAAGATGGAGATGAGTTGTATATTGATCCAACTTCTCAGAAAAGAACACTTCATAACCAATATGAACCTGGTTTTATTGTAGCAAGGGATAAATCTCCACTAGAACTCTTAATTGAAAATAAGGAATTGTTTGATAAATAGAAAAAGCGAGGATAACCTCGCTTCAGATTGAAGTTAAAATCTTTAGAAGACACTTTTATAAGGACTTTGTCTTCAATCTGTGAAAAGGAGTGGAAACTCCTTTTCTTTTTGTAAGTCAGACTGAAACTTCCAAATTGTTTATTTATTTTATTGACATTTTCTATAAAAATAACTACAATAGTTTTATTAACAAACTATACTATACTATATAGGGGGTATTGAAATGAAATTTTCTAATCGTTTATTGCTATTCCTTGCAGGAGTTGTTTTTGTCCTTTTAGGACTTTTCCTATTTACAAACCCAGTAGCTAATCTTGTTGCTTACAGCTGGTGGATTGCATTTGATTTACTGGTTTCTTCTATAGCAGCTATTTTAGGCTATTTCTCTGCACCAAAAGAGCTTCGCTCACCTGTTTATCTTTTCCAAGGATTTGTTAGTCTTCTCTTAGCTCTTTACCTCGTTGCTTATGGCTTTTTGACCCTGCCGGTCGTCATTCCGACCATTGTAGGAATTTGGTTAATTGTAGAAGCCATTATTGCTTTCTTTAAAGGCAATCGTCTAGGATTGATTTTCCCTATTATTGGTAGCAATATCACGTGGGTAGCCTTGCTTGAATTTTTACTAGGTCTAGTGATTCTGTTCAATCCAGTGGCTACAGGTGTCTTTGTCGTTTATGTCATTGCCTTTGCATTTTTAGTTACTGGCTTCACCTACATTATTGAGGTCTTTCGTAAATAGTCTAGTTGCTATTTCTATCGCATTCAAAAAAGCTGGGAAATCATATTCTCAGCTTTTTTGTCTCTTTAATTATCACTTTTTCGCATTCCATTCTGCGTAGAATTGCTCCAAGTATTCTTCCAAAAAGTGATGGCATAGTGCTCTAGCATTCGATAAGTTGCAATAATAACCGGTCGAGAACGGGGCATCGACTCAATCATACCGAAAATAAAAGAGCGAATGTTATCTGCAAAAAGAAAGCTTAGATTCTTTGCGATTTCAACAAAAAAAGCACTGTTTGTACTGACCCCAAAAAGTTAGACAAGTAATTTAAGTGAAGGATTTAGTTCTGTATTTCACAGGACTAATGTAAGTGGCTCATTTGGACTATCCTCCTGTTTTGTTTTGTCACTTACAGTATAGTCCTTTTAGGCTTTTCAGAATTAAAACAGTTTGTTCAAACTGAAAATACAAAATTAGCTCAGGCTTCAATTGTAAAAGCTGAAAATGGTGTTGTTAACGTCAAAGATAGCTTTGATTTGATGAATTCCCTAGGAGATGATTATTTCGAAGGCGGATTAATTGGTAGTTTAATCGGAATTTTAGGTGGACCACTAGGTGTTCTCTTTGGTTTTGCTACTGGTGGAGCAATTGGCGCCTCCGTTGGTTCAGACAAAGAATTGATCAATTCGGCATTAATTACAACCGTTAGTAAAAAGTTGACTAATGGCGAAGTAGCTATTATTGCACTTGTACAAGAAAATGATGAATCTGTTTTAAATGCTATTTTTGAAAAGTATCAGGTTGACATTGCTAGATGGGATGTCGCTACTGTTGCGGCAGAGATAGAGTCAGCTCTCAAAATTCAAGAAGATTTAGAGCATCAAGCTAAAGCTCGCTTAATTGCGGATAAAAAAGAAGCTCGTCGTGAAAAATTTGATAAATTGAAAGCTAGTATTAAAGAGAAATTTTCGAAAAAAAATTAACAGACTGAAGAGACTGAGGTAATTAGGAATCGGTAAACAGTCCATCTCTGATTACGAAAAACAAAAAAGCTATCCTACCTTTGCAAATTTGGATAAGATAGCGGAATATTTTAATGCAACTCCAACCCAACTCTTTGGAACGAGCAAAGAGATTGAGTTAGAAAAGAGTGTTCTTGAATCTAATGAATACTCTGATAAAGTAAGTGAAATCTTAAAAGCTGTCAAATACATCGAGCATTTCCTACATACTGATGGACAGTACTTAGAGGATTTACTTTACCTAACAAGAGGCAACCAACTATACACAGAAGATGGAAAAGAGTTGTATATCGACCCAACTTCTCAGAAAAGAACACTTCATACCCAATATGAACCTGGTTTTATTGAAGCAAGAGAAAAATCTCCACTAGAACTCTTAATTGAAAATAAGGAGCTATTAGATTAAATAAAAAAAGCGAGGATATCCTCGCTTTTCTATTGTAAAATCTTATTCTTCATTATCAATCGTCAAACACTCCGCCTGTGAGTTGGTACATGAGGTAAATGTGTTCCAAGGTTTTTACCTTATCCATATGATCCACATCTTTTACGCCTCCCAAGGCTAGTAAAGGAACAAAACCGAAACATTGGTTATAAGACAAGGGACCATGTTTTAACACAGCCTGTCTATATAAATCCAATTCAAAGTTATCAGTCACATATGAGTTATCTAAATACTGAAGAAAATATTTCAAGCTCTTGATAATAATGTCGCAGTTTTGAAGATTGTATTTTACAATACCAACAAATTCATTCTCTTCCCAAGTAATAATATCTCCAAAAGCTGTTACGAACAGCGGAAAAAGAAGTAAGGAACTATTCATAATAATAGCCGTAGCAAATCTTTGCATTTTTGTCTTATCTTTTTTAAGATAGTACTATTAAAAAAAGATAAGGTGAAAATCATGGAAACATATACACTTGCAAATGGGGTTACTATTCCTAAAATTGGTTTTGGAACTTGGCAAATTGCTGAAGGCGAAGAAGCCTATAACAGCGTTAGCTTCGCACTTAAGGCGGGTTACACACATATTGATACCGCACAAATTTACGGTAACGAGGTTTCTGTAGGTAAGGCGATTGCTGATAGTGATTTGGCACGTGAGGATATTTTCCTAACTACCAAACTTTGGAATGATAAGCACGATTACGAGTTGGCTAAGACTTCTATCGATGAGTCTCTCGAAAGACTTGGTGTGGATTATTTGGATCTTTTGCTTATCCATTGGCCTAATCCAAAGGCGCTTCGTGAGAATGATGCTTGGAAGTCTGGTAATGCAGGCGCTTGGAAGGCAATGGAAGAAGCCTACAAAGAAGGTAAGGTGCGTGCTATCGGTGTGTCTAACTTTATGCAACATCACCTAGAAGCTCTTTTTGAAACAGCTGAAATTGTGCCACATGTCAATCAAATCCTCTTGGCTCCAGGTTGTGACCAAAAAGACTTAGTTGCCTATTGCCAAGAGCGCGATATCCTTCTTGAAGCCTATAGTCCACTAGGTACAGGTGGTATTTTTGGAAATGAAGATGTTGAAGCAGTGGCTGAACGTAACGGTAAATCTGTGGCACAAGTTGCTCTGCGTTGGAGCCTTCAAAAAGGTTTCTTGCCACTACCTAAGTCTGTGACACCTAAAAATATAAAAGCTAACTTGGATATCTTCGGCTTCGACTTATCAGAGGAAGATATGGCGGTCTTGGATAAGATTCAAGGCATCAAAACTCAGGATGATCCTGACAAAGTTAATTTTTAATAGGATTTTAATCAACTCGTCAGGGTTGCTTTTTCAAGTAAATGACAAAAGAAGTCAAGGTTTTGACAATTCGCGCCACATGAAATTATTTAAGCATATCCTTTTCTTTCATTACCATTTTCTGTTATAATGTATTGTATTTCTAAAGTAGAAAGGTATTAATATGACAACTCTTATTAAGCATAAACGTGTAGAATTTTCAGAACTTTTTTATGACCTAGTTTTTGTTTTTGCAATTTCAAAAGCAACTGCTTTAATTCACCCTCTTCATAGCGGTGTTGTGGCTTGGGATTCTTTACTTGATTTCTTCATCTCTGTCATGGTTATCATCAATTCCTGGATGATTCAAACCATTTATACCAATCGCTATGGAACAAACTCGTTATTTAACATGGTAATCATGTTTATCAACATGGGACTTATGCTCTTTATGTCCAATATGATTGGATACAATTGGCAACAATGGTTCTATTATACCTGTTGGGCTGTTGGTACATTGACCCTTACCTTATTTTTTCAATATTTGGTTGAATTTTTTAGAAAATCAACCGATAATACTGATCGGGAAAGTATCAAAGGTTTTCTATGGTTAACAGGTCTAGGAAGTTTAGGAGTCTATCTGGCAGCTCTTTTTCCTATTTACGTTGGAGTCTATATCTTTATTGCTAGTATTCTGCTAACATTTATTGTGCCAATTTTCTTGATTACTAAAGATGAGCATTTCCAGGTAAATCTTCCCCATTTAATCGAGCGCGTCTCCCTTCTTGTGATTATTACGTTTGGAGAGATGGTTGTTGGGCTAGCTAGCTTCTTTACAGTCGAGAATTTCTCGATTTATTCGGTTCTCAATTTCGTTATCATGCTTTCCCTGTTCTTGTTTTATTTTGGCGAATTTGACCATGCTATTGATGAAGGATCTAGTCAAAAGGGATTATTTGTAATTTATAGTCACTATCCTATTTTCATCGGGCTTATGTTGATGACAGTTTCGATGGGTTATCTCCTGAATCCCGAGGCTAATCTTCTCGTTGCAATCAGCTTCTTTTATATCGGAATTGGCCTCTTCCAAGCTGCTGTCCTAGCAAATGGGCCCTATAACAAAAACTATCTTCGCTATCCGAGAAGTTACTACTGTGCTCAAGCGACACTCTATCTGGCTGCCTTGATTCTCTCTTTGCTTTTCGCTTCTAATCCTATAACAGTGTTGAGTATTGCAACCATTTTTACTCTAGCTATAGCTAGTCATTTTATTTATTTTTATGTGACACAGAATAAAAAATATTCCAAATCTAACTGGGGGTTCTTTTAATGAGTTTATAACATAAAAAAGCTTTGGGAACCAAGGCTTTATATGATATCAATCACCGACCACGAAAATGTTTAGCTTACAGAACTGCTAGTGAAGCTCTAGAGGATGAGTTCGAGTAAATGTTGCACTTATTCTTGCAATTTATCATTTACTTGATGCACGAACTCGATATTTTTTTCGTTAATTTGTTTTTGCCCCACTTTTGCCCCATTTTGAAATAATTGTATTTAAAAATGCTCCAAGTATCTTCTAAAAATCACTTATACTTCAACATTTTTGATTATTTTCAATATGAAAGTCCTCTCCAAATCCATGCAGGGGGCATCTAAATCAACAGGAAAAAGCCTTGAAAATCAAGGCTTTTTATATTCGTTTTCTAGTCAAGGTCAGAATCTATTTATACAAAAAGTGAGCCATCAGTATGACTCACTTCTTATTTTTCATTCTTAGTTACGGTAAAAATGACTATCCTTGTCACTTGGTGATTGACCGATTGCCAAAACATCTTGGCTACCGTCTGTACCAGTCACTTCATTTTGAACTCCAGCTGGGGTGAAGATCAGTCGTGCACCTTGTCCACCACCGACAAGATGGATACCTGTTAAGTAGTAGCCATCTTTTTCCTCTACTTGACCCATCTCATATTTAAAGGTTCCATTTAAACTTTGAATCGTTACAATTCCATCAGATGTAACTGTTGCTGTTGTTCCTGCATAGTTTTCCCAAGTTCCTACAAATTTAGCATAAGCTTCTTGTGATTTTTGCTTATCTTCCTTCTTATCCGTTTGAGTGTTTGCCGAACTTGATGTGCTCGTCTCAGACTTCTGTTCCTCTTTTTGGCTAGCTTCTGTTTTACTTGATGACTCCTTAGTTACTTTAGAGGATGAAGCCTCTTTGCTTGAAGATGCTGTAGTTTTTTCAGTATTTCCTCCACAAGCAACAAGTGCCACCACAGCCAACAAGGCCAGGGCTGAAAGACTAGTGTAACGCAATGTTTTTTTCATGATAATCTCCTTTTGAAATGATGACCCAGTTTAGTCTGAGTCTAAAATAGCTAGCCTGAAATTGCATATATTTTTGACGGCTAACCTGTAGTCTTCAGTGTATCATTTATTTGCTTTTAATTCAATAGCTATTTGACATCAAAAAAGGCTAATCCAATCAGGAATTAGCCCTTCTATCTCTAGTCTTTATTTCATTACTTTTTAGTAAATAAACATGGCATCGCCAAAGCTAAAGAAACGGTATTTTTCATCGATAGCATGCTGGTAGGCTTCGAGGACCAATTCACGGCCCGCAAAGGCTGAAACAAGCATGACTAAGGTAGACTTGGGCAAATGGAAATTCGTAGAAAAAGCATCCACCACCTTCCAGTCATAGCCTGGTTTGATAAAGATATTGGTCCAGCCAGAATCGGCCTGGATTTGCCCATCAAACTTGCTTCCGATGGTTTCTAGTGTACGGATAGAGGTGGTCCCAACCGCAATGACACGGCCCCCATTTTCTTTGACCTGACGCAAGGTCGCTGCTGCTTCCTCAGACAATTGATAAAACTCTGAGTGCATCTCGTGCTCATCCAGATTATCTACTGAAACAGGTCTAAAGGTCCCAAGTCCAACGTGCAAGGTCAGGTAGATTAGGTGAACCCCTTTTTGCTGGATTTCTTCTAGTAATTCTTTGGTAAAATGTAGCCCTGCAGTTGGGGCTGCTGCTGATCCACTCTCCTTGGCATAGACTGTCTGGTAACGTTCACGGTCATCCAATTTTTCATGAATATAAGGAGGCAAAGGCATTTCTCCAAGACTTTCAAGCACTTCTAGGAAAATCCCCTCATACTCAAAACGGACAATACGGCCACCATGGGTTAATTCCTCAATCACGACTGCGCTAAGTCGACCATCACCAAAGATAACACGGGTGCCGACCTTGAGACGTTTGGCAGGTTTTGCCAAGACTTCCCATTCGTCTCCTGCTGTATTTTTCAAAAGCAAGAGTTCAACATGGCCCCCTGTTTCTTCCTTTTGACCATGAAGTCGAGCTGGCAAAACGCGGGTATCATTCATAACCAGGGCATCACCTGGCTCTAGCATTTCAATAATGGAGTGAAAGTGGCGATCTTGAAATTCACCTGTTTTGCGATTGACCATCAAGAGTTTAGAGGCATCGCGCTTTTCCAAAGGAGTCTGAGCAATCAATTCCTCCGGCAAGTGAAAATCAAAATCATTTGTATTTAATGTCGTCATTCTTCTTTTCTCTTCTCATTTATTCAAATTACTTATCAAAGCGAACTTCTTCAAGTAGGTACTCGATGAAACGTTCACCCATCTTAGATAAGCTCGTTTTCTCATGCTGAATATAAACCAGTTCAATGGGATCATCAATATCTAGAGGAATAGAAACAATATTGTCTCCATTAAGATTACTATTGAGGATACCAGTCGCGATGGTATAGCCGTCCAAACCAATCAAGAGATTGAACAAGGTCGCACGGTCACTAACCACGATGGATTTTTTGTGGTGTTCCTGAGACAAAATCTCCTCTGAGAAATAGAAGGAATTATGGGTACCTTGGTCATAACTTAAGTATGGAAAGTCTTCTAGGTCTGCCAACTGCACCTTGTCTCTTTTAGCAAGAGGGTTAGTCTTGCTGACAAAGATATGGGGCTGTGCTGTAAAGAGATGGTGGGCAACGAGATGGTTGTCATCCAACATCTTCGAAAGAACGTCCCGATTATAGCTATTTAAAAAGAGGACCCCTACTTCACTACGGAAGTTCTTGACATCATCGATAATCTCCCAAGTTCTCGTCTCACGCAAAAAAAGCTCGTACTTTTCCATATCGCTTTTCTTGAGCAAGGAAACAAAGGCATTGACCACGAAGGCATAGTGTTGTGAAGACACACTAAAAAGCTCGCGATGAGCGATTGGGTTCTTATAGCGTTCTTCTAGAAGTTGCGTTTGCTCGACAACCTGACGGGCATAGGATAGAAACTCCATCCCATCACGTGTGAGAGTGATTCCCTTAGGATTGCGGATAAAAATCTCAATTCCCATCTCATTTTCTAGATCACGAACTGCATTTGAAAGAC
Source organism: Streptococcus sp. Z554 (assembly GCF_053010305.1). NCBI lineage: Bacteria > Bacillati > Bacillota > Bacilli > Lactobacillales > Streptococcaceae > Streptococcus > Streptococcus sp. Z554. Next base: position 34,464 of record NZ_JBRKNV010000006.1, on the reverse strand, counting down.
TAGGTTGTGTAATAAAGAGTTGCTTGGCAGCCTCATTCATAGAACCAGTCTCTACGATTTTGATAATATAGTGTAATTGTTGAATTCTCATGCTTTTATTGTACCATACTTGACGCAATATAAAAAGGAACAGTCACTGAAAGCCAAGCTAGTCGCACATCAGTCTTTTTTTACAGCTCATAAAAAAGAGGTTGGAAGATTTCCAACCTCTTTTTCTGTTCTAGAAAGTTAAAACTAGCTGTCTTTTTTCCAAAAGATGGCTAATAAAATCATGGCTCCTAAAACTGATGGGATAATAGCCGTATCAGCTAAGATAGGCCCCCAAGTTCCAAAAAGCATTTGACCCAGGAAAGCACCAATCCAACCCAGGAACATTTTCCCGAAGCATCCCATCCGTTCTCCACGATTGGTGATAGCTCCTGCTAATAGTCCGATCAAAAGACCGACAAACATACTTCCAATCATAGTTTCTCCTTAAATTGCCCAATCTCCATTGCGGAAGAGTGATACGCGTGTCCCATCCTCACGGATACCATCGATATCCATTTGGTTCGAACCGATCATAAAGTCAACGTGAACATCTGAACGATTAAGTCCTGCAGCTTCTAGCTCTTCTTCACTCATCTCAGCTCCACCAACAACGCTCGTTGCATAGGCTGCACCAATAGCCAAATGATTTGAAGCATTTTCATCGAAAAGGGTGTTAAAGAAGGTAATACCTGATTGAGAAATTGGACTTGGATCTGGTACCAAGGCACATTCACCCAAGGCACGCGCACCAGCATTCTTAAAGACAAGGTCCTTCATTACTTGATCACCTTTTTCAGCAGTAATATCAACGATTTGACCATTTTCAAAGGTCACTTTGATGCCTTCGATAATATTTCCATTGTAGCTAAGAGGTTTTGTAGAAGTGACATAACCATCTGCACGACGGAAGTCAGGTGCTGTAAAGACTTCTTCTGTTGGCATATTTGGCAAGAAACCTTCGCCTTGAGCATTAACTGCACCAGCTGATTCCCACACGTGGTTCTTCGGCAATCCAAGTGTCAAGTCTGTTCCAGGCGCTGTGTAGTGAAGGGCTGAGAATTGCTCTTTGTTCAGCATCTCTGCCTTGCTCTTCAAGATTGCTGCATGTTCTTCCCAAGCCTTAACTGGATCTTCTTCGTAGACACGGCAAGTCTTGAAGATTTGGTCCCAAAGGAGATCCACTGCTTCTTCATCACTAGCCGCATTTGGAAAGACTTTCTTAGCCCACTCAAGTCCAGCAGCCGCTGCTACAGTCCAGCTAACCTTGTTAGATTGAGTTGCGATACGCATTGGCTTCATGGCAATTCCCATAGCTTTAGCAGAAGCTGAGAGCTTTTCAGCATCCACTCCGTTTAAGGCACCTGGGTCAGAAGAACGAACACCAAGACGACTTGCTTTGTTTTCAAGAAGGTAGTTCATCTCAGCGATCTTGTATTCTGGTACATTGTCCAGACGCTCCATCGGCGCGTGAAGGAATTTCTCACGGTTTACAAAATCATCTGCCCATTGAACGATAACTTCGTGCGCTCCAAGTGCATAGGCTTCTTTGACGATTAAGTGAGCCAACTCGCGTTGCTCCACATCGATAGAGAGAGCCAAGGTATGACCAGGTTGCACGTTCACTCCGTTTGCAACCAAAAGCTTAGCGTATTTTTCTAGATTTTCTTTAAAATTTGGTAAAACCATGTTGTTTCTCTTTTCTATTTTATTTTTCTTTCAAAGCAGAAAATAATCCTGCCAAAGCAATAGCACCTGACAAGAGTGCTGTCGATAGAAGAATTGTCTGATCAGCAAGGTCTAATTGATACTCAAATACCTTCTCAGCCGGTTTATCTTCCGCAAAAATTCTTAATTTCATGAAATGTCCTTTCTTATTCTTCATGCTCTCCTAGATAGAGGCGTCGTGCCTCTGGACTATTTGTGAGGATATCTATATAGGTTTCATAGTCATCAGGTAGAGGCTTTCCTAAAGAGATATCTTGTTCTGGATTTATATTTTTCCCATAAAGAAAGCAAAGATAGAGACGTTCGTTGAGTGTTGGAAATACTTCAATAGACATATGTTCAGCCTGACCTACCCGATCCCAATCCTGTTCTTTGATATCTGGTATGATATAAGCTTGGAAAAGTCCCATAAGTGGATTATCTTCTGGTTGTCCACTGTCCTTATCCGCCAGAACCAAAGAGCAACGTCTACCAAAACCAGCAAGTTGGCGCTCCCTTCCCTTTACCGAAACAGTAATAGGATGCCCTCCAATATGGCTATAAATCCATTCTTTAGGCAGTTCATAATCTAACAGGGGGGTAACTTCTTTGATAATCGCTACAGGACTATAGCGTAGAAACTGGCGAGTAACAGCCTTACAAAAGAGGATATCCTCCTCTTTCAAGGTTACTCCCTTCCAATTATTTTCCTCGTTAAAATGGTTGAAAAATACCAGATAGGGATCACGCACCATTTGCGCTAAGATATAAACGCCATTTCGTAAACATATAGAAATAACTTTCCCTGATTTCCAGGGTGTTGCTCTTTTTTTCTTTAGCATTATTTGCCAACCTCAAATCTACACAAGACATTTCAAACTATTAAAACAAATCATCAAACAAGCTCAACTGGTTATCCTCTGGCATATTACCGAGAATTCCCATTTCATCCATCTTTTCAACCAAGGTTGAGGAAAGTCCTCCACGCTTGCGCAACTCAGTTTTAGAGAGGAATTCTCCCTCTTGACGCGCACGGACCAGTTGCTTGGCAACGTTCTCTCCCAGACCATCCATAGCGACAAACGGTGGGATTAGGGTGTCTCCATCGATGATGAATTCAGTCGCATCACTACGGTATAGATCTAGCTTGCCAAATTTGAAGCCACGTTCCCACATCTCATTGACGATTTCAAGTGTTGTATAGAGATCAATTTCCACATTAGAGGCTTCATTGTTCTTACGTTTTTCAGCAATTTCTTGCATCTTTCGCTTGATGGCATCCAAGCCTGCACCCATGGTCTTGATGTCAAAGGCCTTGGCACGGATTGAGAAGTAAGCACAGTAATAATAAATCGGATGGTGAACCTTAAAGTAGGCCACGCGAAGGGCCATCATAACGTAGGCTGCCGCATGGGCTTTAGGAAACATGTACTTGATTTTTCCACAAGATTCGATATACCATTCAGGCACATTGTTGGCTTTCATGGCTTCGATATAACCATTGCGTTCTTCTTCTGAGATTTTGAGCCACAATCCCTTACGCACTCGTTCCATGATGGTAAAGGCCATCTTTGGATCTAGACCTGCGTGCATGAGGTAAACCATGATGTCATCCCGACATCCGATAACGGTTGATAGGTCCGCAATTCCTGACTTGATCAGGTCTTGAGCATTTCCCAACCATACGTCTGTCCCGTGAGACAAACCAGAAAGCTGAAGCAACTCCGCAAAGGTCGTCGGATGGGTTTCATCCACCATCCCTCGAACAAAATTAGTTCCAAACTCTGGAATACCAAGCATGCCAGTTGAAGTCCCGATTTGCTCAGGGGTCACTCCTAGGATATCTGTACCTGAGAAGAGGGCCATGACACCATGATCATCCATAGGAATATCATTTGGATCAATGCCTGACAAGTCCTGAAGTTTCCGAATCATGGTCGGATCATCATGTCCTAGAACATCGAGCTTGAGGACGTTCTCATCGATATCGTGGAAGTTAAAGTGAGTTGTCTGCCATTCGGCAGTTACATCATCGGCAGGATATTGCACTGGAGTAAAGTCATAGACATCCATATAGTTAGGGATAACAACGATTCCCCCTGGGTGCTGACCAGTCGTCCGTTTGACACCAGCAGCTCCTTGGGCTAAGCGCTCTACTTCAGCCTCACGGTAGAATTTGCCATAGTCACGCTCGTAACCTTTGACAAATCCATAGGCTGTTTTAGCAGCCACCGTACCAACCGTTCCTGCACGGAAGGCATACTCTTCCCCAAAGATATCACGAACATCCAAGTGGGCGCTCGGTTGGTCTTCACCTGAGAAGTTCAAATCGATATCAGGTACCTTATCCCCATCAAAACCAAGGAAGGTTTCAAAAGGAATATCCTGTCCATTTTTGCTGAGCTTATGACCACAGTTTGGACAGTCTTTATCTGGCATATCAAAGCCTGAACCGTAGGAACCATCTGTGATAAACTCACTATATTTACACTGCCCACAGACATAGTGAGGAGAGAGAGGATTGACCTCTGTAATCCCAATCATGGTCGCAACGAAACTAGATCCAACAGACCCACGTGAACCAACCAAGTAGCCTCGTTCGTTTGAGCGGTGCACTAGCATTTGCGAAGCCAGATAAATCACGGCGAATCCATTCCCCAGGATAGAGGTTAGTTCTTTTTCAATCCGTAAATCAACGATATCTGGCAGAGGATTTCCATAAATCTCAAAAGCTTTTTTATAGGTCAACTCTGCGACCGTTTCCTCGGCCTTGTCAATGAAAGGTGTATACAAGTCGCCTTTAACGACCTCAACAGGCTCAAAAATTTCTGCCAAGGCGTTGGTATTTTCAATAACAATCTTACGAGCCAAGTCTTCCCCTAGAAAGGCAAATTCATCCAACATTTCATTGGTCGTTCTAAAATGTGCCTTGGGTAGTGGAGCTGGTTGGGCAGCTTCTCCGTGACCAATCGTCCGGTTAATCATAGCTCCCTGACCTAGACTTCGCACGATGATTTCTCGATAAATCTCATCCTCAGGTTCGAGATAGTGGACATTTCCTGTCGCAAGAACGGGCTTACCGAGACGGTCTCCGACCTCAATCAAACTCTTGATGATGGTCTGAAGTTCCTCCATATCCTTGACCTGCTCTTTGGCAATCAGAGGTGCATAGATAGCCGGAGGCATCACCTCGATGAAGTCATAGTATTTAGCTACTTCGACTGCCGCATCTACCCCTTGTGACACGACTGCATCAAAGACTTCTCCTTCCGTACAGGCTGAACCTAAGATCAAGCCTTCTCGATGGGCATCTAGTACCGTACGTGGAATCCGTGGAACTCCTTCAAAGTACTGGGTATTTGAGAGAGACACCAGCTTAAAGATATTTTTCAAGCCCACCTGATTTTTCACATAAATGGTCGCATGCTTGACTCGAGCTTTTTTATAAGAGTCTGGACTGATTAAATCAAGGTTCAATCGAGCCAAGTCAGTCACACCGTGTTTTTCTGCTACTTCCTTGATAAAGATAAAGAGCAGACGGCCAGTTGCTTCCGCATCATAGTTGGCCATGTGGTGGTGTTCTAGGGCTACACCAAAACGTTTGGTCAAGGGGCCGAGACCATGGCGTTTATACTCAGGATAGAGATTTCTAGCAAACTCTAGCGTATCGATGACCGGTTGAGTAATTTTTGGAAGACCGTGACGCTCATAGTTAGCGTTCATAAAGCCAACGTCAAAGATCGCATTATGGGCTACAAGAACGGTATCTTTACAGAATTCTTGGAATTCTTTCAGAACTTGAACCAAGGGTTTAGCATTTTTTACATGGTCATCCGTAATCCCTGTTAACTCGGTTGTAAAGGCTGATAAGGGATGCCCTGGATTGATAAATTCATCAAACTCAGCGATGACATTCCCCTTATACATCTTGGAAGCCGCAACCTGAATCAAGTCATTATAGATAGCTGATAGACCTGTCGTTTCCACGTCAAAGACCACATAGGTAGCTTCAGAAAGGTCCATCTCCACTTCGTTATAAACGATAGGAACACGGTCTTCAACGATATTGGCTTCCATCCCATAAATGAGCTGGATACCAGCTTTCTTGGCGGCCTTATAGCCATGAGGGAAGGATTGCACATTACCATGGTCCGTTATAGCTACGGCTTTGTGGCCCCATTTGGCTGCAGTACCAACGATTTCTTCTACCTCAGGAAGAGCATCCATAGTCGACATATTGGTATGGGCATGAAATTCAACACGACGCTCACCTTCTGGCATTAAGTCCTTACGCTCATAGTGAACGACTTCCTGCACATCTTGCACATTCATGGTCAAATCTCGTGTGAAATTATTCATCTCAACATTTCCACGAACACGGAGCCAAGAATTTTTCTTAATGATGTCAAACTTCTGAGCTTCTTCTTCATTTTTGACCCATTTTTGCATGGAGAAACTAGACGTATAGTCCGTCATCTTGAAGTTAATCAAGACACGACCCGTTCTCGTCACCTTATGTTCCACATCAAAGACAACTCCTTCAAAAACCAGTCGATTTTCCTCGGTATTGACCTCGATCATTGGAGTAATCTCGGCCTTGTCAAGTTTAGGATTAGCAGCAGCCTTCTTGGCTTGAAAATCAAAGACAGGTTTGTCCTCAACTGGAGGAGGCGGTGCCATCTGTTCTAACTGTTCCATAGCTCGAAGGGTTTCGTCATTAGCAGCCTGAACAATCATTTGATTTTCAGAATGGAAAGCTTCCTGTTCTTCCTTGGTCAAATCTTCATTTTTCTCTAAGTGACACGTAAACTTAGGAAAACCAAAGAGTTCCAGTTGTTTGCTAAGATTTGGCAGATGATTTTTTCTGAAATGCTCTGTATCTGCTGCTTCAGAAGCCTCAATAATCAACTGATCATTTTCAAATCGAACCTGAAAATCCTGATACATGGTCCGAAATCCTTGACTAGAACAAGGTCCATCTGAAAAAGCCTCCCTATAGTAGGCCTGTAAAAGCTCTCTTGAAAACTCTTGATGTTTCGTTTTAATCTCGAAAGTCGCTTGATTTCCTGTTTTTGAAAATTCTTCTTTCAATCCCTTCTTCAATGCTAAAAAGAGATCAAAGGGGAGAATATTCTCAAAGATAAAACGAAACTCCCAAATGTTACTTTGTTTGTGTACGATAACTTGTTCAATTTCAGCCTGGGAGAAGGCCTCATGATTTCTTATCTCAGCGGGAATTCCCAACTGATTCATTAAAATTTCAAAAGTGGTTGACATCCATTTTCCTCACAATATACTCCTTCTATTTTACCATATTTGAGGCAATTTTAGCTATTTCTACCAAACAGAAAAAGGAAGTCACTAAGTGACTTCCTTGTAGAGTGACGACGTATTAGTCTTCACCTTTGTTTTTCTTAATGATTTCTTCTTGTACTGACTTAGGTACATCTTCGTAGTGGTCGAATACCATCATGAAAGTACCACGTCCTTGAGATGCAGAACGAAGAACTGTTGCGTAACCGAACATTTCAGCAAGTGGAACGTAAGCACGAACGATTTGGCTGTTACCGTGAGCTTCCATACCATCTACACGTCCACGACGAGCAGTTACGTGACCCATAACATCACCAAGGTTTTCTTCTGGAACAGTGATTGTTACAAGCATCATTGGTTCAAGGATAGCTGGTTGTGCAGTCTTCGCAGCTTCTTTAAGGGCAAGAGATGCCGCGATCTTGAAGGCAGTTTCAGATGAGTCGACATCGTGGTATGAACCATCGTAAAGCTTAGCTTTCACGTCAACCATTGGGTAACCTGCAAGAACACCGTTAGCCATAGATTCTACCAAACCTTTTTCAACCGCTGGGATGAATTCACGAGGAACCACACCACCGACGATTGCATTTTCGAATTCGAATCCTTTTCCTTCTTCGTTTGGAGTAAATTCAATCCATACATCACCGAATTGACCTTTACCACCAGACTGACGTTTGAAGAATCCACGTGCTTGAGTAGGAGCGCGGAATGTTTCACGGTAAGATACTTGAGGAGCACCTACGTTCGCTTCAACTTTGAACTCACGACGCATACGGTCAACAAGGACGTCAAGGTGAAGCTCACCCATACCAGAGATAACTGTTTCACCAGTTTCAACGTTCGTTTCAACGCGGAATGTTGGATCTTCTTCAGCCAATTTTTGAAGGGCGATACCCATCTTGTCTTGGTCTGCTTTAGATTTTGGTTCAACCATCAATTGGATAACTGGTTCTGGAACGTTGATTGACTCAAGGATGATTTTAGCTTTTTCATCTGTCAATGAGTCACCAGTTGTAGTGTCTTTCAAACCAACGGCAGCAGCGATATCACCTGAGTAAACAGTGTCGATTTCTTGACGGCTGTTAGCGTGCATTTGAAGGATACGTCCGATACGTTCACGTTTACCTTTAGAAGTGTTCAATACGTATGAACCTGATTGAAGAACACCTGAGTAAACACGGAAGAATGTCAAACGACCTACGAATGGGTCAGTCATGATCTTGAAGGCAAGAGCTGCAAACGGCTCTTCATCAGATGCAGGACGAGTTTCTTCTTCATCTGTATCTGGGTTGATACCCTTGATAGCTGGGATGTCAAGTGGGCTTGGAAGGTAGTCAATAACCGCATCAAGCATCAATTGAACACCTTTGTTCTTGAAGGCAGAACCACACAATACTGGGAAGAATTCAACGTTGATAGTCGCTTTACGGATACCAGCTTTCAATTCTTCGTTAGTGATTTCTTCACCTTCGAGGTATTTCATCATCAATTCTTCGTCAGTTTCAGCAACTGCTTCAACCAATTTTTCACGGTACTCTTGAGCTTGTTCAAGGTACTCAGCTGGAATGTCTTCTTCAAGAATATCTGTACCAAGGTCGTTCGTATAGATTTCAGCTTTCATCTTGATCAAGTCGATGATTCCACGGAAGTCATCTTCTGAACCGATTGGCAATTGGATTGGGTGAGCATTTGCTTGAAGACGATCGTGAAGTGTGCTTACTGAGTAAAGGAAGTCAGCACCGATTTTATCCATTTTGTTGGCAAATACGATACGTGGAACTCCGTACTCAGTTGCTTGACGCCAAACTGTTTCAGTTTGAGGCTCAACACCTGATTGTGAGTCAAGAACTGTAACCGCACCGTCCAATACACGAAGAGAACGTTGTACTTCGATTGTGAAGTCCACGTGTCCTGGTGTGTCGATGATGTTTACGCGGTGGTTGTTCCATTGAGCTGTTGTCGCAGCAGATGTGATAGTGATACCACGTTCTTGCTCTTGCTCCATCCAGTCCATTTGAGACGCACCTTCGTGAGTTTCACCGATTTTGTGGATTTTACCAGTGTAGTAAAGGATACGCTCAGTTGTAGTTGTTTTACCAGCATCGACGTGAGCCATGATACCGATATTACGAGTTTTTTCAAGTGAAAATTCGCGTGCCATGAGGTTTGTTTCTCCTATATTTTTTATTTCTATTCTATTATAACACGATTTCAATAAAAACGGATAGGCAGGACCCACCCGTTCTCAATGTTTATCTTGTTTAGTTGGTTTCAACTTGTGAGATGGGAAGTTGAATTGTAGCTAATACTATTCGTGTTAGCCGATTTGAGCTGGAACGGGATGCTGGGTGAAAAAGATAAACTTCCTTGTATTCATCGAATACTGCGTCAGTTTCCTATTTTCACTGTGCATCCTTACCGTTCCTAGCATCATGATTTTACCAACGGAAGTGTGCGAAGGCACGGTTAGCTTCAGCCATACGGTGAGTGTCTTCACGTTTCTTAACAGCTGCACCAGTGTTGTTAGCAGCGTCCAAGATTTCTTTTGCAAGACGGTCTTGCATTGTGTGTTCACCACGAAGGCGAGCAATTGTTACCAACCAACGAAGTCCAAGTGTTGTACGACGTTCTGGACGAACTTCAACTGGGACTTGGTAGTTTGATCCACCAACACGACGTGCACGTACTTCAAGTACAGGCATGATGTTTTCCATAGCTGTTTCAAATACTTCAAGTGCATCGTTACCAGTAGCTTCTTTGATTTGCTCAAAAGCACCGTAAACGATTGAAGCAGCTGTACCACGTTTACCATCAAGCATAACGCGGTTGATAAGACGAGTAACTAGTTGTGAATTGTAAAGCGGATCTGGCAACACTTCACGTTTTGGAGCTCTATTTTTACGACTCATTTCTCTTTATCCCCTTTCCTTATGCTTTTTTCGGACGTTTAGTACCGTATTTAGAACGGCCTTGTTTACGATCGTTGACACCTGCAGTATCAAGTGCACCACGGACGATATGGTAACGTACCCCTGGAAGGTCTTTTACACGTCCACCACGAAGAAGCACCACGCTGTGCTCTTGCAAGTTGTGTCCGATACCTGGGATGTAGGCAGTAACTTCGATCAAGTTGCTCAAACGTACACGAGCAAATTTACGAAGGGCAGAGTTCGGTTTTTTAGGTGTCATAGTCCCAACACGAGTTGCTACACCACGTTTTTGTGGTGAAGAAACGTTTGTTTGAACTTTTTTATGACTGTTGTAACCAACGTTCAAAGCTGGTGATTTAGATTTTTCTACTTTTGATTTACGCGGTTTGCGAACCAATTGGTTAATTGTAGGCATCTACATTCTCCTGTGTTTTTTTATTTTTGGTGATGATACACTTGGTGACAGCTATCATCTGTGTGTACTTTTGCAACATTTGTCAGCACGTCCCTGTACACTCTTGAGAGACCAAAAGTAAAAAGTACCGTCTAACATTGTACCACGTTTTTTCTATTTTTGTCAATATATTTCTTCTTATTTTTTGACTTCTTCGCTCTTAAATTTAGTTGAAAACGTTCGCCTACCAGATAGACTCTTCAACCGACCACATAGACAAAGCTTCTTGTATTTGTCGACAAAATGGTGTTTAATAGATTTGTAAGTAAGAGATCTCTATTACAACTTGATGAAAGGAAAAATTATGAAAGTCAGACTCGACATTGATGCACAACATACTGAAGAACAAATCATCATCGAAGCGCCAACCTTGTCCACTCGAGTTCAAAAAATTCAGGACTTTGTCCAATCTCTGGATCAAAAGGAGACCATCAAAGGAAAATTTCAAGATCAGGTCTACTTGATTCAGATTAGCAAGATTCAGCGAATCTACATTGAAAATCGTAAGGTCTTGGCCGAAACGGATAGCCAAACCTATGCACTCGACATTCGTCTCTACCAAGCAAGTGAAATTTTACCTGCTTCCTTTATCCAAATTTCCCAATCCGAAATTGTCAACATTGAGGCGATCAGTCATCTAAAACTAACCTCTAACGGCTTGATTGAAATCTATCTTAAAAACGACAGTTTTACCTACTCATCTCGCCGTTATCTCAAAACTATTAAGGAGAAATTAGAACTATGAAAAAACAAGTATTTCACGATGCCACAACCGGTATCCTCATCGGTCTTATCCTATCTATTATCTTTTCGTTTATCCACTCACCAAGTAACTACGCACCTCTCAGCCCCAACTCTTTAATTGGGCAATTCATGACCCAACATCAGGTGCATGGATCACTCGTCTTACTTTACTGTCTGCTTATCTGGGCAACGATTGGTGTCCTCTTTAGTTTCGGCGGTCGTCTCTTCGCCCAAGACTGGAGTCTCCTTAGAGCTACAGTCACTCATTTTTTCCTTATGCTCCTAGGCTTTGTCCCTCTAGCAATCCTAGCTGGTTGGTTCCCTCTTCACTGGACTTTCATCCTTCAGCTCATCCCAGAGTTTGCCATCGTCTACCTCATCATCTGGACTATTCTCTACAAGATAGAATCAAAGAAGGTTGCCCATATCAACCAATTATTGGCTCAGAAAAAATAAGACTTAAAAACCCACTCCGTTTTGTGAGTGGGTTTTTACTTATAATGTTTGCTTCCATTCTAATAAGAGGTTCATGGCCTGCATCGGTGTCATATTGTAAACATCTAGTTGGGCCAACTCTGCTAGGATAGGATTTTCTTCTTTTTCATCAAAGAGAGACATTTGCTCATTGACTGTGTTCCTTTGATTAGAAGGACTCTTCTGGCCTTGGCTCTCTAGCTGAGCTAAAATAGTATCCGCTCTTTTTAGCAAGTCTGCTGGTAGTCCAGCAATCTTAGCTACATGAATACCGTATGATTTGTCAGCTGGGCCTGGTTCTATCTTGTGAAGGAAGGTCACCTGTCCATTTTGTTCCAGCGTAGCCACGTGAACATTGACTAGATGCTCGAGATCAGATTCCAGACTGGTCAATTCATGGTAGTGAGTCGCAAAAAGAGTCTTGGCACCAATATGCTCATGGATGTACTCGATGATAGACTGGGCAAGAGCCATTCCGTCATAGGTTGCAGTTCCACGCCCCAACTCATCAAAGAGAATCAGGGATTTCTCCGTCGCATGCGAAATGGCATTATTAGCCTCCATCATCTCGACCATAAAGGTGGATTGACCTGAAACCAAGTCATCCGCTGCACCAATACGGGTAAAAATTGCATCAAAGATTGGCAGGTGAGCACTTTCTGCAGGGACGTAAGATCCCATCTGGGTCATAACTGCTGTTATTGCCAACTGGCGCATATAAGTTGACTTCCCACTCATGTTAGGCCCTGTAATCAACTGGATGCTGGTAGCTTCATCCATTTGGATGCTGTTCGGAATATAAGTCTGGGCTCCCATGACCTTTTCAACAACAGCGTGACGACCATTTTGGATATCAATTCTAGAATCTTGCCCAAACTCTGGTCGAATCAGGTGCTGCTTTTCTGCAACTACTGCCAAGCCTTGCAAGACATCGACAGTAGCGATTCCTTGGGCTAGGGCTTGCAGGCGTTGGATATACTTGCCAACCTCCTCACGGATTCGCATAAAGATTTCGTACTCTAGGTTTGCGGATTTCTCACGCGCCTCTAACATTTCTCCCTCGATACGCGCCAATTCCTCTGTCCCAAATCGCTCAGAGTTTTTTAGCGTTGCCTTGCGGAAAAAGTGGGCTGGAACATTACCGAGCTGCGAGTTGGTCACATGGAAATAGTAACCATCTTTTTTATTGTAATCAATCTTGAGGGTATTGATGCCCGAGTTTTCTCTTTCCTTAGCCTCAATCTCAGCTATCCAGCTGGTTCCTTCTCTCAGCACACGACGGTATTTATCCAAGGTCTCATCAAAGCCAGTCCGGATAATCCCGCCCTCTGTAATCACATGAGGAGCCTCTGGAGCAATGGCTGCGCTAATAAGATTTTCCAACTCAGGAATAGCATCTAGTTGTTCAATGAGATAAGCTAGAGCTGGTTGCTCCATTTCTTCTAAAATTGCTCGAATTTGTGGAACACTTCCTAAGGTAGTGGCTAATTGCAAGAGGTCTTTCGGATTGCTTTTGCCAAAAGATACCCGACTAGCCAGACGCTCGATATCGTAGACTCCCTTGAGGCTTTCTGTTAAATCACTGCGCTCAAAGAAATAATCCAGAAAGACTTGCACAACCTCTTGACGTTCTATAATACGGTCCTTATCAATCAAGGGGCGTTGAATCCAAGAACGCAGAAGACGCATACCCATTGCAGTTTTAGTTTCATCCAGCAACCAGAAAAGACTGCCTTGTTTCTGGCCTGAGCGAGCATTTTCAACCAAATCAAGACTGGCCTTGGTCGCAAAATCCATCTGTAAGAAATCCTTGATTTCATAACGGATAACAGGCTTCAAATGGTTCAATTCTCGCATCTGTGTCCGATGAACATACTGGAGAAGTTTACTGCTGGCAGCTTGTTCAACAGGTGCCAAGCGTGGATCTAGTAAATGTACATCTTCATACGATTCCTCTTCATAGGAAAGCACCAGATTCATTTGACGACTGAGAATCTGCTCTTCCACTTCGGATAGTTCGTAGCCAATCACTACTTCTCTGGCCTTGAGATTGCGGATTTCACCACAGACTAGAGAAAAATCTGATAGTCCTGTCACATAAAAATCACCTGTGACCAGGTCCATGTAGGCCAAGCCATATTTAGCCCCGTCATGATCAATAGCTACCAAAAAGTTGTTTTGGCTATCTGGCTTGCTACTATCAACGACTGTCCCTGGTGTAATAACCTGAACGACTTCACGTTTAACGACACCCACAGCTTGTTTGGGGTCTTCCATCTGTTCAGCGATGGCAACCTTGTAGCCACGCTCAACTAGGACATCGATGTACTGTTGGGCAGAGTGATAGGGTACACCTGCCATAGGAATAGGATTTTCAGCATTTTTATTGCGACTGGTCAGTGAGATTTCTAGTATCTGTGCAGCATTGACGGCATCTTCATAAAACAACTCATAAAAATCACCCATGCGAAAAAGCAAAAAAGCATCTGGATATTGTTTTTTGATATCCACATACTGTTGCATCCCAGGTGATAATTTTTCAGTAGTCATTTACTCTCTCCTTGTAAAAACAGCCCTGAGAGAAGCTCTCAAGACCTTATCTATTTTCCATTAGCTCAAGCAAGCGTTCTTCCATGACTTTAGCAGCATGTTGATCTTTACAGATAACCAAAAGGGTATTCGCTCCAGCAACTGTACCTAAGATCCACCCATCTTTATTTGAATCGACTACATTGGCTAAAACAGATGCTTCTCCAAGTTTCGTGTGGAGGACTAGGGTAAATTCAGCCCTTGCAACACCCTCTAAGTGATGTGAAAGGAATTCAACCAAGTCAATTTTGTCTGTCTCATTTGCTAGTACATAGTAGACAACATCGTTTTTCTTAACTTTGGTTAAGCCAAGTTCTCGCAAATCACGGGATAATGTCGTTTGTGTCACAAAGACATCACAGGCTTCCAATCGATCTTGAATTTCCTTTTGAGTTCCTAATTTTTCTTCTGTAATCATTCGCTTGATGAGCTGATGACGTTCTCTTTTTCTCATGAGATCCTTTCAAGTGTATATTTATAACATTTTACATTTTTTTAGTAAGAACATTATATCAAAAAAACTGGATATTTCAAAAAATATCTCTTCTTTCAAAAAAAATGTAGTAAATTGTGATAAAATAGTAGAAAAGCCCTAAAGGAGCCCTAAATGAATACAAAAGAATTGATTGCTAGCGAGTTGGCTAGCGTCATTGATAGCCTGGACCAAGAGGCTATTTTAAATTTACTAGAAACACCTAAAAACTCAGATATGGGAGATATCGCCTTCCCTGCCTTCTCGTTGGCAAAGGTTGAGCGTAAAGCCCCTCAAATGATTGCTGCTGAGATCGCTGAAAAGATTAATAGTCAAGCCTTTGAAAAGGTGGTAGCAACAGGACCTTATGTCAACTTTTTCCTGGACAAAGCTGCTATTTCTGGTCAAGTACTCCAAGACGTTATCACTGAAAAAGAGCACTACGCTGACCAAGAGATCGGTCAGCAAGAAAATGTTGTTATCGACATGTCTAGCCCTAACATCGCTAAACCATTTTCAATCGGTCACCTTCGTTCAACCGTTATCGGAGATAGCTTGTCACATATCTTCCAAAAGATTGGTTATCAGACTGTCAAGGTCAACCACTTGGGAGACTGGGGCAAACAGTTTGGGATGTTGATTGTCGCCTACAAAAAATGGGGGAATGAAGAAGCTGTCAAAGCTCATCCAATCGATGAACTCCTCAAGCTCTATGTCCGCATCAATGCCGAAGCTGAGAATGACCCAAGCTTGGATGAAGAAGCACGCGAATGGTTCCGCAAGCTTGAAAACGGAGATGAGGAAGCTCTTGCTCTTTGGCAATGGTTCCGCGAT
Organism: Streptococcus sp. Z554; assembly: GCF_053010305.1. NCBI lineage: Bacteria > Bacillati > Bacillota > Bacilli > Lactobacillales > Streptococcaceae > Streptococcus > Streptococcus sp. Z554. The sequence goes on along the minus strand of NZ_JBRKNV010000006.1, from coordinate 18,920 downwards.
GAAAGTTTGGTAGAATTTAACCGCCTTTACGATGAGTTACAGGTTGAATTCGACAGCTATAACGGGGAAGCCTTCTACAATGACAAAATGGATGCAGTTGTAGATATCCTAGCTGAAAAAGGACTATTGGTCGAATCTGAAGGTGCTCAAGTTGTTAATCTTGAAAAATATGGAATTGAACATCCAGCTCTGATCAAGAAATCTGATGGTGCAACTCTCTACATCACACGCGACTTAGCCGCTGCCCTCTACCGCAAAAACGAATATCAATTTGCCAAATCGATCTATGTCGTTGGTCAAGAACAATCAGCTCACTTTAAACAACTTAAGGCTGTCTTGCAAGAAATGGGCTATGATTGGAGCCAAGATATTGTCCATGTACCGTTTGGCTTAGTTACAAAAGAAGGGAAGAAACTTTCTACTCGTAAAGGGAATGTTATCTTACTAGAGCCAACTGTCGCAGAAGCCATCAGCCGTGCTAAAGCGCAAATCGAAGCCAAAAATCCTGAACTTGAAAACAAAGACCAAGTTGCGCATGCTGTTGGAGTTGGTGCCATTAAATTCTATGACCTTAAAACCGACCGTACAAATGGCTACGACTTCGACCTTGAAGCTATGGTATCCTTTGAAGGAGAGACTGGTCCTTATGTTCAATATGCCTACGCTCGTATCCAATCAATCTTGCGTAAAGCCGATTTCAAACCTGAAGCAGGGGCCAACTATAGCCTGAACGATGCTGAAAGTTGGGAAATCATCAAGCTCATCCAAGATTTCCCACGTATTATTAAACGTGCAGCTGACAACTACGAACCTTCTATCATCGCTAAATTTGCAATCAGCTTAGCACAAGCCTTTAACAAATACTATGCCCACACTCGCATCTTGGATGAAAGTCCAGAACGTGACAGCCGTCTAGCCCTTAGCTATGCAACAGCAGTTGTCCTCAAAGAAGCCCTTCGTTTGCTGGGCGTAGAAGCACCAGAGAAGATGTGATTCAGTACTAACAATTGGAACTAAAGTTCCTAATTGTTAGACGCTAGCCGCGTTTATGCGGACTAGCTAACTGCTTCATAGCATTATCACTCGAAAGGGGAAGATACTTCGCCTTTCTCTTGCCACCTACTTCTTTATCACTTAGGGAGAATTTTTATGAGCCAGTATGCTTATATTCTAGTTGTTATCAGTCTTCTTTTTCTCTTTCTTGTCAACAAATATGAAAAAGAGAAACTTCAAAGACTGCTTCAGGACCAACTATTGAAAGATCCAGCTTTTCGTGCAACTATCAAAGAGAAAATCCAAACGATAGAAAACATCAATGATGTCATTGACTACATCAACAAAGGTTACCGTTTAGGAATTCCAATTTCAAAAGAAATCGTTGACGAAATTCGCAAATCATAAAAAGACTCGAGATGAAGATTCTCGAGTCTTTTTTCTATTTTTTCCTGAGAACTATGATTCCCACCAGTATAACAATCCCCAGTGATGCCATGGTTCCGTATACTGACAAACTTTCATCAAGAAATTTCTTGGAGAACTGCAACAGAGCAAGCGCTAATAGTAGCAAGGCACTGCATAGCATAATATCCTTGAAGCTTGGTTTACGTTTTATATACTTTAAAAATGATCTCTGTAATTTACTCATTTGAACTGTTCTCTTTTGAAATAATTCTATTATCCATGGGATAAAACTCTAACCCAGCAACTCTATCTTCTTACAAGGATTCAAGTTCGTAAAGTTCTGCTATAATCCCTGCAACCTTCTTGATATCTCCCAACATGCCACGCATTTCAAAATCAGCTAAAACAGGGAAACCAAAGCGCTGGCTGTATTGTTTAGCAGTTAGACAGTATTGGTTGTTAAAATTGCGGTTGCCGGATCCTACAACCCCAAAACACTTGCTAGCATTATCACCATATGCAATAAAGTCACCTACTGGAGTGGTCAAGATTTCCACATCTCCATTGTCAACTCCATTGCCACCTTCGAGGTAAGTCGGTAGAAAAGCCACATATGGGTTGGTCATCTCAAAGAAGTCTTCTCCTTCCTTGACCAAGTCTTTAATATGAATTTTTTCTACTTCAATGTTCGCATACTGCTCCAACAAATAAGCTTTCAAACGTGTTACAAAACTCTCCGTATTGCCACTTAGACTGATATAAACTAAGGAAATTTTTTTCATCTTTTCCTCCCTCTTTCTCGAATCCAAAAAAATAACTACCAAGATTGTATCTTGATAGTTACCCTTTGTCAACTCTTAGGCGATTTCTTCCTCTTGAGATTCTGTTAATTCTTTTTGCTGGCGCCACATTTTATAGAAGACAATTCCTAAAAAGATAACATTGATGACGATAAATATAATAGTAGTTACTTTTGACATGACTCCCATTCCTAAACGTAGGGTATCGTCTTTAATCAATTGCATAGCATCTTGTAGATTCATATTGTCATAGACTAGACCAACAATGGCTAGCAAGGCATACCCAACATAAGTGTAATTTGCCAACTGTAAGTTCTTACGAACCAAGAAAACAAAGGCTACTACAACTAGGATAGCAGATAGAATAATGAGTATCGTGTTAAAAATAGAGTGAGATAACTCTGACACTTGGTGGGCATAGTTAACAGCATCTTCTAATTGTTGAGCACTAAGTGTCCCGACATTTCCTTGGCTAGCACGAAGGGCGTCCTTACTAGGTACTGGAGTGAAAATTCCAACTACTGCCAAGGCTGAATTAATCGCTGATAAGACTAATAAAACCCATAGATAGATTGGTTTCTTTTTCATAAAAGTAACCTCCTCATATTTTTGAACTTATTATAGCATATTTTAAAATGGATAACAAATCTTAGAGGGTGACCTCGATCTGCTTGCGGTAGGCCTTTGGAGACTTTCCACATAGTTTTCGAAAAACCTTGTAGAAATAACCGACATTACTATAGCCAACCGTATAGCAAATATCCTCAATACTATCATTTGTAGACAGCAAGAGTTGTTGGGCAGCCTTGATGCGCTGTTTATTGAGAAGCTCCGCAAAGGTTGAATTAGTTTCCTTCTTGATTAACTGACCTAAATACACAGGATTGATAAAAAGATCCTTGCTGATATCCTTGAGAGACAACTCTTTTTTATAATCTCTACCAATAACTTCAAGTACGCTAACAACATTTTCATTCATACGGTATTGACCGAAGAAGGACGTCAAGGTTTCCTTGGTATAAGCCACTAAGTCTTCAAAGTTTGTAATGGCATGAATGTCCTTGACAATATCTGTCATATCGTCTGCTTTCAGATGCTCAAAGAGGTGAAAAACATCCATTACAAACTGAGTAAAGAGTTGCTTGGTAATGGACACTCTCGGTGTGTTTTCCAATACAATCTTCTCAAGTAGGTTCAACTCTTCGATAATCTGCTGAAGATTCCCTTGAATAATCACTCGATAGATGGGTTCATAATAAGAAAAGAGACTTTCAGACTGATCTAGATTGACAGTTCCATAGAAAAGTGCTTTTTCAACGTCAAACTTCCATTTTTCAAAGTTTGCCTCATAAGGCAACTCAAAAGGCATGACGAGTAAACCATCGAATTTCTGAGCCGCTATCACAATCTGCCAGTCCTGACCTAGAACATAGTAAGGAATGACAAAATCCCCTTGTTTTTCTCGGGAAAGACCAATCCACCAATTTTCTTTTTGAGACAGGTGTTCTTTAAATGCCTCGTCGTCTAACTTCTGACTTAACATTTCTGGCTCATGCACTTTTTCACGAAGCTGACCAAGAATTTTTTCAAGCAAATGCTCCAGCTCAACCTTATCAACTGGTTTGACAAGATAATCTACAACATTGAGGTTCATGGCTTTCTTGACATATTCAAATTCTTGATAGCCTGAGAGAAGGATATAGTAAGCCTCCGGCAAGAGTTCCTTCATCTCCCCAATCATTTCAAGTCCTGTCTTGTCAGGCATATTGACATCAGAAATGACGATATCTACGGGATGCTCTCGAACATAGTCCAAAGCGTCATCCGCATGATTGGCTGTTGCAACGACTTCCATATCCCATTTTTCAAAAGGGATCAAACGCTTCAGTCCTTCTGTAATCATGTACTCATCATCAACTAATAGTACTTTATACATCTTTATCCTTTCTCTTCATCCTGAATAGTGATTCGATATTGAACACCTTTTTGTTCAGCAGATTCTATACTAATGTTATAGCGGTCTCCAAAATAGAGAACAAAGCGTTCATGAACATTGACGATCCCAATGGACTGTCGCTGTTCCATATAATCCGCTGTGTGTTCAAAGGTTCTTTGGGCTAATTTAGTTTGAATTTCTGCTAGTTTTTCAGCAGACATCCCACGGCCATTATCGGTTACTAAAATTTCGACATAGCCATTCTGTTTCAAAGCCTTGATACTGATAACATTATCTGTTCTTCTGTAGTCAACTCCATGGGCAAAATAATTTTCCACTAAAGGTTGGAGGGTGAACTTTGGAATACGCATTTCTTCCAATTCAGGGTCAATCTTAAATCCATAGGCAATGGATTTTGGATAGCGAACCATACAGAGATAACTGTACTTCCGACAAAACTCCACTTCTTGTTTGAGGGTCGTTTCTCGCTCGTCAGAGATATTATTGCGCAGGAGACTACTGAACTCATAGATGATATCTGCTAGCTCATTTTGGTTCTCCATCACTGCATACATCCGCAAAAATTCTAGAGTATTGTACATAAAATGCGGATTAATTTGAGCTTGCAAGGCTCGCATGTTGGCATCTTTTTGATTGAGTTCCAGTTGATAAATATCGTGGATATTACTTTCTAGTCGATCCAACATATCATTTGTCGACTCAGCAATTAGTAGCAATTCCTGGTCCTTTTTATCTGTATTAATTCTCTTGGTATGCTCTCCCTCAGTAATGGCTTGGATGGAGTCCACCAAGTCCACAACCTGACTTTGATAGTCAGAAAAGGTCCTTCTTAAGGTCATATATAAAATGATGATAAAAAGGGCGCTCAAACCTAAAATAAGTGCCGAACTCGCTAAAGTCCCACTCCAAACATAATCCCTTGGTACAGCTACTCGAACTTGATATCCATGGGCAGTTGTTCCTACCAACCAAGATTCATTCGTTCCTTTCGCACCAATATAGAACATATCTGTTTCATATGGTGTAATAACCGTTACCGCTACAGGAATGGTTCCCCTGGTATTGTCAATCGCTTTATAGAGGACTTCTGGTTCTACGGAAATATAGATAACTCCAAGAGCCTGGTCTGATACTGGATCCGATACTGGAACAGCGAAACTATTAGCATCTGGTTTAAAGCTCTCAGCTGGAATCTTCTGTCCACCTCGGTTTTCTCTTTTGGAAACAAATACATCCGTTGAATCCTGTAGAACAATCGAAACACCTGTTACAAAATCATTTCGCACGTATATATCATCGATATTTTCATAAATGGAAACGGAAATATAGGGTGACGCCTTGCGTTCTAACTGCCAATAAAAATAATCTGGCGTACTGAGGCTAAAATACTTGTAAATCCCTTCGATCCGGGCTTGATTCTCCACTAAACTCTGGGCTAGGCGGGTTGACTCCCGATAGTAGTATTCAACTTCATCAACAGTACGAGCAAGAACACGCTGACCAACACGATTGGCTTCCCTTTCACGCATATCCCAGTCTGCGTAAGAAATCAAGAGAGCAAAACAGGAAATGATGATCATCATTACCAGACTATAGATTCGTAGGAGTGAGTGGAGACGGAATTGTTTGGTCTTATTTGGTTGCCAATTTTTCATGAATACTTTCATAAACAGGCTCCAATAAATCGCTAATAAAGAAGTGCCACATCCCAATCCCTACAAAGGCGATGAGGGCTGGCATATAGAAGCCAATAATGGCTAATAAGACGCTACCAAGGAGAACCTTGGCGACTGCTGACAAACTCATAAAAATTCCGATAAAAGCAAGCTTTAAGGTGTTTTTATAGGATAATTCAAAGTAAACCTGTAGCTTTAAAGATACCGTATAGGCCAAAAATACCAAGGCTACTAAAAAGATATTTAGAAATGTTGCTGCCAAGTGGACAATCGTCTGATTTGGCAACTGAATCATCAGATACAAGCCATAAATCAAGAGCAAGTCAATCCCTATAAAGGTGTAGAAACTGAGATTGCTTTTAACAAAATTGCTCTTAAATAATGCCCATGCTTCCTTGAAACGATAAGCACGGTAAGAATAGCCGTGTTCAGCATATAAACTCATGAGGGTTGCACTAGCGGGCGCTATACCAAAAACCACTCCTCCTGCTAGTGTCAATAACCAAAAATAAGCCGTCGCAATCATCCCCAAAAAGAAACGATGAAAGACTAGCTCAATGAAATTTCCCACGGTTTGCCTCCTATAAATTAATCTAGTTTTATTATAACATATTTCAAGCACTCTCAAAAAGCGGAACAGTAAAAAGATAGAGAGATTTTAACTCACTACCTTTTTAGGAGCAAATTTGGAGTAGATATCCATCCCTGTCAAAAGTGTACAAACGCCAAACTATAAAAAAATTGCATTTATCGGTTTAATAAGGATATTTGTGCTATAATAAAGATAGATAGAGATACCGATTAATAATCAAAGAACAAAGGCTTTACCAGGGCAGATGGATATGTTTGAAAATTAGATAATTACTATTCAACTTATTTACTGGTTCAACAAAATAACGAAAGGAGTATGTACCATGACTACTCAAAATTTAAGCACTGTGTTGATGTGTGTTGCGCTTATATTGACTCTTTTCTCTGAAAAATTGTTCAAGCAACATGAAAAAATCGGAAAAATAATTTGCACTATAATCATATTAGTCGCTGTTTTGTTAATGCTGCTCTAAGTTATTTTAAGAATACAGGAATTTGTTGGTCCTGTATTCTTTTTTTCTACAAAACGTGCATCGATAGAAATGTATACCAAAACCCCCCGTTTAAACGGGGGGTAGTGAGGAGACTTAACAAAGTTATGACAATGTTATTATTTAGCATCGTCTTTATGAAGCATGTTTTTAACACCTTCAACGACACCTTCTACAGCATCTTTTGCATCTTCAACGACACCTTCTACAGCATCTTTTGCATCTTCAGCAACTTCTTTAACTTTAGAAATAACTTTTTCTGTTGCCCCTTCGCTTTCAAGTTCTTTATCGCCTACCAATTTTCCAACACCTTCTTTGATAGATCCTGCTGCTTGGTTTAATTTTTCTTCTGTAGACATAAGTATGTTCTCCTTTTATTTTTTTCTAAATTATAAATTAGTGTACACGTGGTTCTGCTTTGGCTGCAGCGTCTTTAACATTGTCAACGCCTTGGCCAACTTTTTCTTGGATGAATTCAGCTCCTTCGCCAAGTTTTTCAACACCTGAACCGATTCCAGCTTTAACTCTAGAAAATTGTTCTGACGCAAACTCGCCTGTTGATTCTGCCACGTCAGTTACACGATCCTGAAGGCTAACTGAGTCTGCTTCATGTTGTTCTTTAGTTTTGATATCAACAACATTAACGTTCACTTCAACTACTTCTAGATCAGTCATTTTCGCAACTTCTGAAACGATAACTTCTTTAATTTGATTGTATAGAGTTGGAACGTTTTTTCTGTACTCTACGATAACGTTCAAGTCAACTGCTACTTGTTCTTTACCAACTTCAACTTTAACACCGTGTGTTACATCGTTAGTATTCACAAGTTTTTCTGTAAGATTTGAGAAGAATCCACCGTCAACATGTAATAGTCCTGGGACTTTTTCTAGTGAAAGACCGATAATTTTTTGAATAACTTTATCTTCGTAAGTTAATTCTCCTCGAACATTTTTAGAAACGACTACATCTTTCTTTTCAGTATCTACATTTACATTTTTTTCTACGTTTGACATATAAAACTCCTTTATTTATTTAAATAATTTTTCTGAACATAGTATCCGAATCCAATCCCTAATGTCCCACAAATTAAAACAAATAGTGTTTTAAAAAATCCAAAGGACAGGATGAAGCAAGCTAGAAGAATACCTGCTATACCACATAGAATTGGATATTGGTATTTTTTAAACAATTCCATTTTTTACTTCCTTACTTTACACGACTAACCATTTTTTTAGCTGCTTTTTGAGGGTCATATTCTTTCACTAAAACTTCCAGTTTAACCTCTCGATCCATACCAAAGAATTCTTTCAATCCTTGAGTAATTTCGTTTTGAACTACTTCAAATTTGTTAGCAATGTTATCTGAAAGAACAGCTGTACCTTCTACATAAACGAAACATTTCTTTTTCCGAGTATGTACCTGAATTTTGGGATTTTTGACCATCTTGTGTTCATCCAATAAACATCGAACAAACCCTTCAATAGCTGAATTTTTTAGTTTTAATTTATCGTCTTTAGTTCCAAGTTTTATTTCCAGATATTGTCTAGGATAAAACAGGATTACTAAGATCCATAATAAAACTAAGAGAGACAGTCCTAGAAGTCCCCAAAATACATATCTAGCAATATAATATTCAAATGATGTCTGTCGCCAGCTGGTCAATTGAATTCCTAAATCACTAACCTGGTGGTAATCTATCAAAATAGGAAGGAAAATTGTCAAGATTAAAATACAGAAAATAACCAATAATATTTTCTTTGATTTTGACATATAAAATCCTTTCAATTAAAGCACTAAACTATAGGTTTACCCGTCAATACTAAATTTAAATCTATAGTTTATGATTGAGTAAAAATTAACCTTTTTTACCCAAGAAGAACGATACCACAGAAACTACAATCACTGCACCAACAATAGATGGAATGATAGCCATACCAGCTAGTGAAGGTCCCCAAGTGCCAAGAAGTGATTGACCAACTGATGAACCGATTAAACCGGCAAAAATATTAGCAATTACTCCCATTGAGCCACCTTTTTTTGTGATTGCTCCAGCTGCAAGGCCGATAAAGCCTCCTACAATAATGGACCACAACATAATATGATATGCGCCTCCTTTCTTGAGTCCATATATCTGGGTTATATTTAGTATATCATAATGTGAGAGCGCAATCAAGAAATGTTCTCACGAATGTATGCTTTGATAAAATTGATAGTTAATTTTTAAAAACTACACAAAAAATGCAGTCATTCGGTTGATTTTTATTGTAATACTATGAATTTGGAAAAAAGAAAAAACGCTTAAAATCAGCGTTTTTCTTCTGTATTGATTCGTATTGAATGCTTACTTCACTTCTATAAAAAGATTAAATAATTTCTATTTTAGCTGTTAGAAACGTTGGTACATCAATGTTTTTAGAATGCTACATAATAAAAGATAGAGTGAATGGTAGAGTAGTAAAAATAGTTGTTATCCTAGTTGATTAAAAAAATCTCTGATTTCCTCATCTTTAATAAAATAATATATAATTTTCCCCTCTCTTCTAGTATCCAAGATGTTTTGATTGGCTAGTTTACGAAGATGGTGGGAGGCAGATGCCATACTGAGATTTAGTAAACAGGCTATATCACAGACACAGAGTTCTTCAACAGCAAGGAGATAAAAGATGATATTTATCTGTTTATTATCGGTAAACTTTGATAAAATACGAAGTGATTTTTGGACTTTTTTCTTTTCAAGGTAGTTCGTTGCGGTTGTAACATTTTGTTGATTTATAATATTCACTTGGCATATACTATCTTTTTTCATAATTTTTTCTCCTAGCCGAACACAGTCCTTAGCATGTCAAAGCTGTTGTTTTCAATCAGGATATACATCCCCAATCCTAAATAAACAACGGCAATAAACCATCTGCTATATTTTTCCAAAGTTTCTCCAACAGAAGGGACTTGTGCCAATTTTTGGGCAGAAAAAACCAAGAGATAAATCATGACTAGAAAAGTAAGTAAAGCCACTATCAAATTCGCTAAATTTAAGGTAATAAAATATGGGACAAAAACACCAATATTGTCAGCACCACAACTTGCAAAAGTAATCATAGCGACTAGAAAAATCAGGTTTTTATCATCTTTGCGCAAACCATCTTTTGCAATAGCTTCTCCATCAGAATCTCCTAAAAGCAAAACTTTGAGCCCTAGGAAAATTGGAATCAAACCGAGCAAACCTAAAATCTCTTTACTAGGAATATAATTTAAGACAAATGCAAAAAGTAAACTTAGCAATATTAGACTAACAGAGCCTAGAAATTGTCCTAAATAGATGTTAATAATGTCTTTTCTGCTTTTTCTTTTGGCAAAAAATAACATTAGAATAATAAGTAAGTCTACGGCTGTCCCAGAATACAGGATTATTGAAGTAACAACATTTTGAACCATAAAACACCTCATTCAAATATATTTTTGAATGTATTCTAACATTAAACTTTGTAGATGTCAACTTCAGCTCCATCAAAATATAGATAAGAAGGTAGTGTACCAAACATTAAAAAGCCCTGCCATCGAAATGATAGCAGGGCTCAACTTCAATATCCAGATGATATATTTATCTAAAAAAGGTAGAGAAAAAGGTAGAGTTTGGACTGAAATATAGTGAAATGTATTGAAATTGAAAAAAGAAAAAACGCTTAAAATAAGCGTTTTTCTTATGTATTGATTCGTATTGAATGCTTACTTCACTTCTGTAAGCGTAATATGTAATTTAGCAAGTTTCATGATGTACAGAAACGTTGATTTTATGGGCTTTTCAATCTTTCAATTATTGATGAAATAGGGTGATTTTGACCTTGCTTTAGTTTTAATCAGACAAAAATCAGATAAAACTTTAGTTCTTGGTCATAAAATCACCAAGGTTTTTAATTTTTTGTTTGATGATATGATATTGTTCAGATGATGTTCTAGGAAGAACATATTTTGTTGAACGTCCCTTGCCAATTACCTCTATATATTGCTTGCTTTGAAGAGTTTTTAAGTTTTCTCTGAACTTATATTCTGTCATCAGATTATTCTCAATAACATCGTTTTTGCTAATGCTTTCATTTTCGATTATGTACTTGAGAATAGCTCTTTCATCTTGTGTTACATCTTGGTATGAAGACAACAAGTCCACTTTCCAAATGGTTACGATAGTACTATCAAAAGTAGTTGAAACTTCGGGAATTTTCAATTTGTATTTTTCTGACACATCAAAGATTTTTGGCCCGCCTGAGCCAGCCTTCTCAGACATTCCGATTCTTCTGAATAGCGATGAAATTGTACCGTTTCGTGTTTTTGACGTACCGCCATGTATAAACTCAGGAATAGAAATTTTCATTTTTCCTGGATTCTTAAATTCATAAAAATCATTATATGCGGTGATAACGATAGGTGAGTCAAAGTCATAGTAAGCGTGCATTAAGCAGTTTACTAGTGCTTCACGTATAGATTCAGATAAATCTTTTTTAAATGGTAAACGATGGGCAGATTTATCATTGAGTTCGAACCTATCGTTGGTAGTTGCAGTTAATTTCTTGTATGCTAAATTAAAAAAGTCATACATGTTCAAATCAGGGTACATCATGTCCCCTGTTGAAATCCTATCATTCCACCTAGTAGAAAGTGAGTTGTCCTTTTCAAAGTAGTCTAATTGAAATTTAGGATACCTAGATATTATGGAGTTGTATTTCCCGAAAAATAGTAACCCTCCTGCAGTCAACTTATAAGAGCCATCTGTTCTATCCTTCTTAAAAACACCAATTTCAGTTAAGAAGTCCCTAAGTGGCATATTGGTGTACTTAGTGTTCCCGCTTAATTCGATTAGGAGTTTTTTATACTCTTCGATTGATTCAATATTGAGGTCACTTTCGTCATAGTTAGTTAGGAGTTCGCCATCAATATCATCATGGGAGCTTGCCATGAGATACTTTAGCTCTTCTTTATCAAGTCTAACATCACCTTCCCCTAACCTTTTATAAGATTCTCTAAAATCATTTTTAAGATGGACAGGTTTTTGGTCACTACTGGCTTCTCTAATCGTTATTACCATAAGTTGACGATTTTTATCAGGAATATCAATGTACTCAATATCATTATCGGTTAGCAAATTACAACTTACTTTTTTTCTATTAGAGACTAGATTAAACAAGTCATTCCTAACTTTTTCAGGATTCATAACTCCCTGAAAAGGGTCTTCATTATTTTCATCTACTCCCAAGACAACTTTTCCACCATTGGTGTTTGCGAAAGCAGAATAGGTCTCCCAGAAAGAATCAGGAAGTGCTTTTTTAGCTTTTTTGTACTCTAAATCATTGCCTTCAATTTTTAATTCCACACTTTTTCCTCCTAACTTAAAAAATCAAATTGCAGGGTATCACGCGAAAATCACGCGAAAAAAATTTTTGATAATACTCAATTTTGCTTGATTTTAAAGCATTTTTGAGTAGTTCGTTTTAAAAAGATATCGAAAATCACGCGAAAGTCACGCGAAAACCACGTGATTATTTCTCCGCCCAGTCAGTCCAGTCATCAAAGGTCGTATTATTGTATAGTTCTATCAGTCGTGGTCTGACAGATTGGATAATTTCAACTAATTCATGCCCTTCATGAAATTGTGAAAAAGGCATACCAACTGTTGCTTGGGACATATCTGAAAGTAATTGCCTTGTTGCTTGGCTATCTGCAAGTGTATTGATTAGAAAACCGAGTAGGTAATTGGAATCATAGCTAACTTCTACACCTGCTGATGGCGAATCTTTAATCAGGCGTTCATAGCCCTTTTTAATTTCTTTTTTGATTTTATCTTTGGAAAGGATTTCTAGATTTCCGATAAAATCATATGAAGTATAGATTTGGTTAGCAAAGTAATCAGAAAGTTCGTTGATTTTAGTATCATCAAGTCCGTCTTGCTGGCTTAAGTAGGTTTTGGCTTCCTTCCTAATTGTGTCCCTCAGCGTATCATAAAGCATTTCAAAAAAGATATCATCTAGGTAGCCTTCTTTTGGGTATCCAAATTCATTTTCCCAGTCAGGATTTTCAAATGTTCCAATGGTTACTCCCCCACTTCTTGTGACCGATTGTATTGGATTTGTTTTTATTCTAAAAAGCTCTTCTTTTATTTTTAATGGAGTATCAGGATACTCATCTAGGAATGTGCCATAACCAAGTTTTCTAAGGTAAAGTTCAATATATTCTTCCAATTCTCCGTAGTAAAACCAACCTACGGGTTTTCCATAGATTTTTGACACTTTCTCTAAAACTTCAAGAGGAGCTAAGTTATCTCCTCTTACATATGCGTTAATCGTTGATTTTTTTAATCCAAGACGGTTTCCAAATTCAGTAAAAGACAAATTTAATTCATCTTTGACTTGTCTTAATCTTTGACCAACAGTCTTTTTATCAGGTTTAAGTATTTCAAACATAGGTTACCTCTCAGACTATTATAACACAGGTGTTTATAAAATCGTACATTTTTTGAGAAAAACGCTTGACTCCGTGTATGATATCGTATATAATTATTGATGAGCATTAAGGTTGCTCAAAAATTTTACACCAAACGTACATAAAACCGTACATGCGTGTTAGAGAGGAGCTAACCCAACAATCAAAAAAGAAAGGAAGGTACAAAAAATCCTTGAACAATCTGGTACATCGTTCAAGGACAGTAAATCTAATTGCTGTGATTATACCAGATATTTCGGATAAACGCTAGTTGAATGCAGAATCAGAAAAGAGGGTAATTATGAATTTAACAGGTATGGAACTACAAATGGTAGAGTGGGTAGCCTACTCACCAGATACACAAGAGAAAGTCTTAATCAAACCAGAGGATTGTAAAGATTTGAATGACAGAGAACTCTATCGCCTTATCAAGGATATGGGATTTGAGCGATTGATTGAATCTAGTTCTTTGCAGATTTTGAACGACTTTCTTAATCAGAAAATACAGGTAAACTAATGAGTAAATACGATTATCAAGAAGTTGTAGATAGGGTTGATGGTCTCAACTCAGTCTCAACATTGAAAAAGTGGCGGTTAAAGATTGAAAGTCTAACTGGTACTCAATTCAATGAAAGTAGAGTGAGAACGGGTCGAAAATCTTATTCTAAAGTTTATCTTTTTACAGAAGATGACCTAAATCATTTTCAAGCGATTGCTGACAAGAAGTCTTCGTTGGGGCTGGAAAGAGCAATTCTAAGTGTTTATGGGTTTTCTAAAGAAAATGATTATCAAAAACCTATTAGAGAACTTGTTGATGAGCTAGAGGTCTCCTTTAAGGAAATCCGAGAAGATTATCGAAGGAACCTAGCAAAGTTGAAACAGGAGTTAGAAGTGCTTCTGGATAGAATCCAGACCTTAGAGAAAGAGACTGAAAAGAAATCATTTAAGAGACTTAGCTTCTTTCATCGATGAAGACGGTTCGCCACCCCACCACTGGGCGAGTGGTCAACACGGTAGCCCAGAGCAGGTGGGAAAGGTGGCAAACGGCTGAACTCGATTTGACATTTGCACCCCAGTCCCTATTAGGGGGTGCACACATACATAAAATGTGGTCAAATTCCTTGATACGCAAGGGGTTCAGTGATTTGAAGCAAATTTCACGAAAAAAACATTTATGAAGCCTATGATATCAACGGTTTACGATTGATTTCATGTAGGCGTAGCTTTTATGAATAGGAGAAAAAACATGACAAAATTTAACTTAACAGACGAAACTATAAAAGTTGGCGACTTGAAATTGGATAAATCACAATTTGACATTCCAAAGAAAGTGACCATCCTTTCTTCACGAGTTGCACCAGTCTATAAAAATGTCAATGGCGAAAGCATTTCGACAGATGAAGTAGCTAAAATTACTTGCTCTGTACAAGATACAGACAAAATCCAAGCCTTGAAAGACCTGGGCTATTCCCCTGATGACCTCAAGGGTATTCGCTTGGAGATTGTAGACAACCTTGACAAGTTGGCTAAATCCGTTGAAAAGGATGAGCTGAACTCACTTGTAGTAGAACTTGTCAATCCAGAAGTCCACCTTAGTTGGCGAGCTAATAATAATGGTGGTGGAAATTGGGGAGGCTTAAAACTAGTGGCAACTGATATTAAATTTATTGGAGCCTAGACATGGATAACTCAGTGATGTTAGACTACTTAGCCGTAACGATTAAAGGCTTAGCTCCAGATGATGTCATTGAGAAAATCCTCATTCTTCCTAAAGATAAGTTTGTTCTCAATGAATGGGGGATAAACAAGTACCAAAGGCATTATGCCTTCTCAGAGATAAAGGTTTACTTCAATAAAGACTGGGAATCAAAAATGGGAGTTTTTATCGAACTGAGAGGGCAGGGGTGCCGTCAGTATGAAGAATACATGGAAAGCAATGTCAATAACTGGGTAACCCTGATGAAACGCATTTCTGAATGCCATAGTAACTTTACAAGACTAGATATCGCCAATGATATTTTTGATGATAGCCTATCCGTCCCGCTTATTTATAGTTATTGTAAAAAGCAACTCTGCATATCAACCGCTAAAACCTTTGATTACCATGAAAAGAGTATTCTTGAAAATGGTGAAAAGGTTGGTGAAATGGTAACGATTGGTGTTAGAGGTACTCAGCAATGGTGCATCTATAATAAGCTATTAGAACAAAAACTGGATAAAGATTTACCAGAAATGCCCTCATCATGGACAAGAGCAGAGCTTAGATGTTGGCAAGAAAAGGCAAACTTACTGGCTCAACAGATAAAAAAAGGACGTCCCCTTAAAGAGATTTACTTTGAAGCGATTAATGGACACTATCGCTTTGTCAGTCCGAGAGATAAGGATTCCAACCGTTGGCGAAGAAAAAACGTAAAATGGTGGAATGACTACTTAGAAACACAAGAAAAGACGGTCTTAAGTGTAAAGCGGACAAAACCCACCCTAAAACGGTCTGAGCTATGGACAGAGAAGCAAGTCTCACGAGCACTTGGAAAACTCTATGTAGCAAAAGCAGAATCTTACGGACAAGAAAAGGCAAATGGCTATATTCAACACTTACTTGAGATTGGGATATCCAAACTAACGGAAACAGATGAGACTGATATTCAGCAGTACAAACAAGAGCAACAAAGCTCAGCCTATTGGGGCATAGGAAAAGACGACCTGTAGCAAACTACAAATCGCCTTTCCAAAAATAACTAACTTGATTATAACCAAAATAGAAGGAGAATTCAATGGCAACATTAAAAACAGAACATGATTTTGACTTGATCCGTAACTGGTACCGTAAATCCGTCTTTCTAGATGAACTCTGGCATGGCATGACCGTTGCAACGCTCAATAGCTATATTCGTCAGATGAAGGACAGCCCATACTCTTTCGGTATTAAAGGAACACATGGCAATGTCTTTATTCACTCAGAAGTCTTCGTGGCATGGTTTGACTACAAAATTGCCAATCAATATGTCGCAAAGATGGCGTAGGTAATACCTATGAGAGATAATAGTTCAAGAGTACTCATCATCAGTTCTTGGCGAACAGACCCTTATAAAGCAGGCAATGTCTTGGTGAAGTTCGCTATGCGATTTACCCACCCTATTACTAAAAAATCTCACAAGAAATACCTTTCTACAGGTGCTGGTAAAGGGTGGTTTACCACTAAGGCAAGACCAAGTAAAAAGACATCTTCTGGAAAAGAACGTCTTTTGGTCAGCGATATTAAAAACTCACAATTGATTACACAGGTCACGCAAGAACTGAACAAATTAGTTGATGACTATATCGCTGAGGTAACAGGTATTAAGCCTAAGAAAGCCAAGAGACTTTTAACCCTAGAAGAAATCGCTAAGCCCTATGATGAAGATGGAAGTCTTTATGGTAAAGCCTTTAAAGCATGGTATGAAAGGGTCAAACCAGCCAATAATACTCTTAAAACAAGGGTTACTATCTATAACCGCTATATCGTGCCTAATTTTGATACCAGAATGTCTATCACAAAATTTGCCTCTATGACAGAGGAAATTCAAAATCTAATCAATGCTTCTTCCATGCACATGGCAAGAAACCTGCATATTTATCTTAAGATGGTTTTTGATTGGTCAGTCGAAAACGGACAGATTACTCTTACACAAGACCCGATTGCCAACAATAAGGTTAAAAGGCGGGTTCTGACAAAGAGTGAGGAGCAAAACAAGAAACGTGAAGATATTGCAGAAAAATACCTAGAAGCAAGTGAGGTTAACTACGTTCTCCGACTGATAGAAAGCTGGACTAACCGTCCTGATAATCAACTTATCGCAGATGTGCTGAGAATGATTTTTCTAACAGGTATGAGACCAAGTGAAGTTCTGGGTTTGAATGAGGATATGCTTGATTTTGAGGAGAAGTGGATAAAGGTTCATTGGCAGAGGGCAAGCAAAAATAAATCAGATGAGGTAATGGAAGCACTTAATCTTGACGGAAAGGAACGCTACCGAGCAGACCTTAAGACCAAGGAAAGTGTCCGAACGATTCCAATGAGTCCTGAGGTAGAGAAAATTTTGCGACATTATATAGACAGAAATAAGTTTCAAGCTCAATTTAACCCTACTTATCAAGACCTAGGCTATCTCTTTACCAGAACCTATATCAGAACAGGTAATCGGCAAGGCTCTCCGCTTTATCATAATGAACTCTCACAATTCCTGAGAGGTGGTTCTAGTCAGTCAGCAAAATATAATAAAAAATCTGGTAAACCCTATAAGGACATAGATAGCTTCCTAGACTTTGGCAGACCGATTCATGTTATCCCTCATATGTTCCGCCATAGCTTTATCTCCATTATGGCTAGCGAAGGTATAGACCTCTCCACCATTCGAGAATTTGTTGGACACTCGGAGGATTCCAAGGAGATTGAGCGTGTCTATCTCCATGTGATTAAAAAGCAAAAAGACACCATGAGAGGAGCTGTAGAAAGGCTGGAAAAATTGATTAATAATAAGAACTAAGTGTGGAAAGGAGGATACTGCCTCCTTTTCTATTTGACATAGATATTTTTTTAGGATATAATTTAGTCTGTAATCAGACCAAAAGAGAGGTAAGGAATTATTTTGGAAACAGATTTTATGAAGCAATTATCAGTACAAGAGAAAGAATTCTCATCTCTTTATCGTGTCATGGCTAAGAATTTTGGGCTATCTGAGAGTAGCGTGTGGGTCTGTTATTTTTTATTAGTAAATAGTGGTGATATCACTCAGCAGGACTTGGTTGAACAGATGATGTTCCCAAAACAAACCATTCACTCTTCGGTAAAAAAGTTGAGTGCTGACCAATATGTAAGGGTGACGCCACTACCAAGTTCTCGTAAGAGCAAGAAATTGTCCTTGACTGAAAAAGGCAAAACTTATATAGAGATGACCGTTGCTAAAATGGTGGAAGCAGAAAAAGAAGCAATAAGGGCCATGGGGCAAGAGGATATGCAAAAATATGTTGAACTTCAAGGAAAATATCTAACTCTTGTGAAGAATGAATTTACTAAAGCTGAGCTGTTAACTTTAACTGACGATATGGAGAATAATTGATGGAAACAGATAGTATTGAAATTTTTGGTGCTAAAGAGCACAATCTAAAAGACTTTGATGTGACGATTCCTAAGAATAAGCTAGTGGTTTTTGCAGGTGTTTCAGGTTCGGGGAAGTCTTCCCTTGTCTTTGATACGCTAGCAAGAGAAAGTAGTAGACAGTGGCAGGATAGTTATCCTCTCTTTTTACGGAACAAGCTACCTCACTATGAGCGTCCTCACGTAGACGAAATTAAAAATTTACCCCCATCTATCGTTGTCGCTCAGAAAGCTTTAAGGACTAATACTCGTTCAACAGTCGGGACGGCTATGGACATTGCTCCGCTTATTCGTCTGCTGTTTTCACGGGTTGGTCAACCAAGTGCGGGTGGTTCAATGGCTTATTCTTTCAATCATCCTGCAGGGATGTGTCCTATTTGTACTGGGATTGGGAAGGT